>CAYSVS010000014.1:0-28451 GCA_964434475.1 uncultured Methanosarcinales archaeon | reverse complement strand
ATGGACAAAACCCATTTTATTCTTTAAAAGCTCTAATCTAAGCTATGCACATACAAGAAACAGAAACCTTTAAATACCAATACAAAATTCCGACTGGTATTGGTATATTTATATTTATTAAATGGAGGGATTGAATAATGGCTAAAACAAAACCACATGTTAACCTTGTCTTTATCGGACATGTTGATCATGGTAAATCAACTACTGTTGGAAGACTGATGTTTGATTCAGGCGCAGTTGATGAACAAACAATGAGAAAATTGAAAGAAAAAGCTGAAAGCCTGGGAAAAGGCGGCTTTGAATTCGCTTTTGTAATGGATAATCTGAAAGAAGAGCAGGAAAGAGGAGTAACTATTGATTTGGCTCACAAAAAGTTTGAATCTGAGAAATACTTCTTTACTATAATTGATGCTCCAGGTCACAGAGATTTTATAAAGAATATGATTACAGGTGCAAGTCAAGCAGATGCTGCTGTATTGGTAGTTGCTGCTAATGATGGAGTAAATGCACAGACAAAAGAGCACGTATTCTTGTCAAAAACACTTGGTGTAGGACAGATGATCGTAGCTATCAACAAGATGGATATTTCAGGTGTTGATTGGAAAGAAGATAAGTTCAATGCAGTTAAAGAGGAAGTAACCAAATTGTTGCAGTCAGTTGGTTTTAAAGCTGACGAAGTACCATTTATACCTATAGCTTCATTGTTAGGAGATAATGTTGTCAAAAAATCAGAGAATCTTGGTTGGTATAGCGGAAAAACATTATTGGAAACTATAAATGATCTGAAAGAACCAGAAAAACCAAGAGAATTACCTTTGAGATTGCCAATCCAGGACGTATATAACATTACAGGAATTGGAGTAGTTCCAGTTGGAAGAGTTGAGACTGGAGTTATGAAGATTGGAGATAAGGTTATTGTTGTCCCAGGAAGAGAAGGTAAAGGCGTATCAGGAGAAGTAAAGACTATAGAGATGCATCACGAGCAATATCAGGAAGCTGAACCAGGAGATAACGTTGGATTTAACGTAAGAGGTATAGGCAAGAAAGATATCGCAAGAGGAGACGTATTAGGTCATACAAACAATGTTCCTACTATTGCTCAGGAATTCACAGCACAGATGGTTGTTTTGAATCATCCTAGCGTTATTACAGTTGGATATACGCCTGTTTTCCATATTCATACAGCACAGGTTGCTTGCCAGGTTATAGCTATCGAGAAAAAGCTAAATCCTGCAACTGGTGAAGTATTACAGGAAAACCCTGATTTCATTAAGAACGGTGATGCAGCTATCGTAAAGATTAAGCCTATTCAGCCGTTGTGCATCGAGAAACAGAAAGAGATACCTCAGATGTCAAGGTTCGCTATAAGAGACAGTGGACAAACAGTTGCTGCAGGTATGTGTATTGACTTGGTGCCAAAGCAATAAAAACCATAAGGTTTTTATTTTTTATTTTATTTCCAATAACATGGTGAATGGAAATTTATCATGATGTAAATAAACTGAGGGGAAATCACACAAAATGCAAAAAGCGCGTATAAAATTAGCAAGTACAGATATTGACAAGGTTAATGCTATATGTAGTAGTATAAACGAGATAGCAGATAAGACAGGCGTAGATATGCGTGGTCCTATTCCTATGCCTACAAAAAAGCTTAAATTAACTACAAGAAAATCTCCTAGTGGAGAAGGAAAGGCTTCTTGGGAAAAATACGAGATGAGAATCCATAAAAGATTGATAGATCTTGGTCTTGATGAAAGAGCTTTAAGGCTTGTTATGAGGGTACCTATACCTGAAGGTCTGAATATCGAGATTGAAATGATTGATGTTTAGGTTCTAAGATTTTAGCAAAGTTTTTATATTATTATTTCTATGTATTATTTGAGGTGTTTATCGTGAAACGATTGATTATATTGATTTTAATCCTATTCATACTGCTTACTGCCTGTGAAACAAATATTGAAAAAGAATTGCAGGAAAAGCAGGATGAACAGATATCTGATGATGAAAAATCAAATAATAAAGAGGACCAGACTATAATTATAGAAAAAGAAAGAGATGAAGAATTTTGCGGCTCTTCAACCGAATATACTTGCGATAGTGATAATGACTGCATACAGGGTGGATGTTCTGGACAAGTATGCCAAGGCAAGAAAGAAGCTCCTGTAACTACAATATGTGATTACAGAGAATGTTATAATGCTGATAATTATGGTCTGGAATGCGGTTGTGTTGAGAACAAGTGTATATGGCATTGAAAAAGCTGTAATCTTATAAACTATTTTTTATTTATACCCTATATGAAAATCTTTTGTTTTTTAAAGATGTGGGAAAATATAAAATATCTAATATAAAGTTGTTCCTGAAGATATAAAGCGGTTGATTGAGAATTTGAAAAATAAAAACAGAAAGATGAAAACAGAAAGATGTCCTATCTAAAAAAGCAAAGGAAGCATTTCTATTACTGTTCTGGCGATATTCATGAATAAACTTAATTTGAGTTTAATTATATGGATTCTATAATCTGATCACAGCAGCATTATTTATCATTGCAGTTATATCTCATAGCAAACTAGGGATGTTGTTCTTTTTTACAAAGGAAAATTAAATTGTTCTGGCAAATATTATGATTCAAATAAATTATTATTCGAAAACTTTATAAATCCCTTTTCTTATTTTTCAGATTATGTCTAAAAAAGAAACTAAATTTGATACTGACAAAGAGATAGATATTGTTCTTGGGTTCTTGAAAGATATACAGGATGATGCTGAGAGGATAAGATTGTTGTTTGAACAATTAAAGATTCTTCGAAAGCACTCTACTTTAAAACAAGTAGAAAAGTTCCATGAGATCCTTAAGCTTTACGAATGCTTTGTTGTTGATACTGAGATAAATGGAGAAAGGATAAAGAAGATAGCTGATTATCTTAAAAAGAAAGGTAAAAAAGATATAGAAGACAAACGTTGGCTTGATATTCTTGAGAATGAAGAAAGATGGAATTTTGATTGGTAAACTTTTATACTTTTAAAATTATAATTTTCACAGGGTAAATCATTCAATGTTTTCTTCCAGGCTTATTCTTTCCAGCAGTGCGTCAGCATTTTCCATAAATTTTTCTTCATACTTAGTAGGTATTATCGCTCCGACAGCAGTATAGTGTCCTCCGTATTCTGCACCTTCTATGTTCTCTAATATAGATTTTGCTAAAGGTCTTAGATCCTGTTTTTTATTTCTTCCTAATCTAAAGCTTATTTTTGTTCTGCCTATCATGTTTTGGGCTAATGTAATCACGAAATCATAACTATAGTTTGAACTTTTTGAGATTATAGAAGCCAATGTTCCTGCTATATTTGGTGATATGTTCTCTTTTGCATTTATTATCACATAGTTGTTATTGTTGATTATATCCTTGTTCTTATTTTTGTTTTCTTTGAACCAGTTTATAGCATTCAACAAATCCTGTTTATAGCTTGTTAATGTATGCATCGCTATTATCTTTGCATCTTTATTTCCTAAACATGCAGCGATCCCTATGTCTTGTTTCTCAAGCCTCCCGCATGCGTTCAATAGCGTAGAAAATTCTCTTATATCTCTGAAAGGGCTGTCTGGTTTTTCATCGGGAAGCACATAAACAGGCCCTATTATGTTGGTTTTTCGGGATGATAATGACTCTTTTAGACTATTTTTTTCTTTCTCACTCAGTTCATACAGTTTTTTTCTTGTATCTATGTTCAAATTTTTTAGGAAGTTTGCTGCTGCATCATAATTTCCGCTTATACCTTTGATATCGTCGCTGTATTCCAGTATCTTAACTATGCTTCTTCTGAATGCTCCGTATAGCTTCAGATCCTGTTTGATGATTATCTTTCTTTTTTTAACTGCAATTTGTAATATTTCTTTGTTCAAACCTCTGAATCCGTTATTTTCCTGTACATCACCAATGGCGCCTATTATCGCAAGATGCGCATAATCATCTATTTTCTTGTTTACTGCTCTTGCAAAGAGAAATGTTACACCTGCGCCTGATATTTCTCTTCCTCCGTCTATATCAAAGAAATGAGGATTTATGTGTGTAATATTGTCATATTGTTCTTTGTTCTGTGGCGTGTGATGATCAAGTATGATTATGTTTTTGTTGTCGAGGTATTTGTTAAGGAATTTGACCTGTCCGCTCCCCATATCTGTAAATATATATGTCTCATAATCTTCATAGGACAGTTCCTGAACAAAGGTTTCCTCTAATTGCTTTACTATGCTCAATGCAAAGCTTTTATCTTCAAGCTTCATCAGCTTGCTTATTATAGCTGCTGCTGATATTCCGTCTGAATCCAGATGGCTTACTATTCTTATCGGCTGCTTAAGCTCTTTGAAAAACTTTGCAGATTCTTCTATTCTATTTTTAAATTTTTCATACATCTTAAAAGAAAAATAAAAAAGATCTATTCAGCATACATCTTCAGTCTTTTTGGATCGTATTTCCAGTCTTCTGGCAGGACTTTTCTTTTTATGTAATATTTTACAAGTCTCTTTATCTTGCTTTCTGTTAATTGCAGTCCTCTTAATGCTGTCTTGTCCTGTCCGTTTGACTCTATATGCTTTTTTGCAAAGATCGCTTTTCTAATCAATGCCATAAGATCTTCAGGAAATTTTCCTGTAAGTTTGTTCTCTTTTAGAACTTTTGTAATTTTTTTGTTGATTATGGGCCTTACATCAGGAATCCCGTATACGTCCCTTAATATGGTTCCTATCTGGCTTGGCGAATTGCCTTCTTTAGAAAGCTTTTTTATAAGTAGGACTATCTCTTTATTTCCATACCTTGTCCATACTGGTTTGGTTCTTTTTTCAGGCCTATTGGATCCTGATTTTCCTTTTGTATTTGAATGCATTCTTGACATTTTTATTCCTCCATAACCAAATTCAGAAGTAAAATTATTTTAACTTCCGGCATAAGCAAGCATCACCGACTTATCCCTGGTTATGTGATTAAAAAATTCTAGATTGTTTATAAAGTTTTTGGGTATGCTGCTGTCGCTTACTGATTTTAATCGCAAACTTTATAAATGAATTATGACTTTATATGATATATTATATATATCTTAAAAGAGTGGTGATTATTATGGATGATGAATATGAACTGATGCCTCAGCAAAGCTTTAGTAAACTTAAGGAAGATCTTGAAAATCTTAAGAAAAAAACTGCTGATGAAGATTTTTCTAATGTTAAGGAAGATTTAAAAGATGCTATGGGAAAACTTTCAAATTCTCTTAATACTGTTATAGATTTGTTCAAGACAGCTACAGAAGAGATGAAAGAAGAGGAACATGAACAGAAAGTGCTTTCAAAAAATATTTCTCCTATGATGGAAAAGCTTGACAATATTATAGACCAGAACGAGCAGATAGCAAAAGGTATTGTCGCTGTTGCAGATATGGTGACGAAGATGAAAGAAAAGCCAAAACATGTTACTGGTCATAGGCCAATGCGTCCGACACATTCTTCGCATCCAGCTCACCCTTCATATGGAAGCACTGGATCTAAGCATGAAGTTCCTGCAAAACCAAAACCTATGACTCCGCCGCCTATGCCTCCTCCAGTACCGCCTAAATCAGAGAAAAAAAAGGGGATGTTCGGGTTGTTTAAATGAATTCTGATAAAATCAAGATCTTGTTAAGGAGTTTGCAGAAAGCTTCTGCTAAGCTTGAAGAGAAAGAGAAAGCAAAACAAGAAATGTATACGCAGGTTGATAAGCTTAAAAGATTAAGTTCAAGAAAGAATGTTAAGAAAGAAACTATAGGCAGAGAATATGATGCTTTGCTAAATACTCTTAACAAAGTTATAGAAAAAGAGAAGAAAATTATAAACTATCAGCATTATGGAACTAAACTTACAAAACAGTTTGAGGGCAAAGTGTTGGCTGATGAATCTGATAAAAATACTATGCTTGAAGATATAAAGGCTCTTGAGGAGAAGCTTCTCAAGATAGCAGAACAGGATACGAAGATAATCACTGAACTTAATTCTAAAATCGCAGAACTTGAGAACAAACTTTCTGATAAGAAGGATCTGCAGGAAAAAGTGGATACCTTAAAGCAGTCTTTGAACAAGATTCAGTCAGGAATAACCGAATCGAGCGACAGAGAAAAAAGGATAGAGATGATTGAGAACAAGATAAAAGATAAGGTGTATCAGGATTCTATAAGATTGAAGAGGATAGTTGGATTCATCAGAAAGCTTGAACAAAGATATGCTGAATTGAAATCAAAAGGTATGGAAAGTAAAGAACCCAAAAGGATGAAGAGATTAAAAGAAAGGATAGATACTCTGAAGGATAAGCATGAAGATATAAAAAAAGGCTTGCCTAAGCCAGATCAAACATTGTCTTATGAGCATAAAGAGCTTCCTGAAAAACCAAGTTTCCCTTCTTTTAAGCCTGAAGTTAAGCCTGAAGAGACAATTAGTAAAAAGTCGCTTAAGCAAGAGGAAACTTCTTTTAACCCAGAATTAAAAGTCAAAGAAAGGACAAGTTTCCCTTCTTTTAAGCCTGAAGAGACAAAACCTGTGCCAGAATCAAAGCACCATCATCTTCTTGATGAATCAGGAGTAAGACCTTTGAAAGAAATTCTTAAAAAACCTGAAAGAGAATATATAACGAAAATTGAAGAGGGAGCAGGAAAATCACAGAAACCTCCTATGCCTCCGCCACCTATGCCTGAATTACCTAAAGAGAAAAGTTTATGGGAAAAAGTAAAAGGTTTTTTTGGGTTTAGATGATCATATTATATTTTCTTAAAAATTCATGCCTATAGGTCTTGTTATCTTTTATCATATGTTATCTTTTATCATATTTTCCTTTGTTTCTATGGCTAACTTATAGATTAAATTATAAAATGTGCGAGTTATCGCTTCTAGACTAAGATATTTCACATAATTTGATCTGTTTGCGTATCAAATAAGAAATAATACTATGATACCTATAATCGTCACTAAAGAAGAACTTGGTAATCTAATTAAAAAATGTGGACCAAAAGCACGAAGAAATAGTAATATGTTTGAAGACTTAGAATAACTGACTTTTGATATGGTGGGATTAACATCGTGCTTATTTGGAAATAAAAAATGAACATCTAAAAAATAAAATAAAAAAAAGACTTTACAAATCTTTTGCCATTACTGTTTTTCTGTTGTTAGCTTCTGCTCTTGCACAAGCAGCTTTAACTAATTCTTCAACTTTTTTGTTCAATGCATCTGCTAAGTCACCAGCAACATTATATCCCTGAGCAACATCTTTTATCTTTGCTTTTACTACTAAATTTTCTGCCATATTTATCCACCTCATGTTAGTTTAATATATGTAATGTTGTTCATTTTATAAAGTTTTTGTTAATATTGCAATACAAAGCCTGCAAAGCCTATTTATAAGTAGTCAGTAAAAAAAAGAAATAGATTTGCATAATCAAACATAGAGGGGGAGGGTGTTTTGATAATGCAAATGTCAAGGCAAACCGATTGACTCAGAGAGTTTCTGGTTCGCTTGTTGACATAGATTATATTACTTTACAGATATATATATTTCTCGTATAGTAAGAAGTTTTGTATATACTTTATGCTTCAGAATTATTTATACTTTTAATGTTACTGATCTCATAAAAATCAGAGATTTTTAAGACACAAAAAATATTTTAATATCTTTTCGTGTATTGACTGATTGTTATGAACTGTTAACATTTATTAAGATTCTTAAACACTTTCCTAATCATCCTTTCTTTATGATAATCATTGAAATTATACTTTTCAGCAAGGTGTTCAAGGCTTGCGCCTCTAAAGAGGAATCTTTGATTCACTATATGGTCTATAACTTTTTGTTTCATTTTATATATAGCTAAAAGAAAACATAGGATTTTGGTATTTGATATCTTTTATGTCAAACTTGTCATTTGTCTTTTCTATTATCATTCCAAGTGATCCAATATGGGGAGTTTTTATTCTTATATTTCCTAGTTTATTGATAGGATCTAGAGAAAAATCAATCTTAGTTGCTTTGATTTCAGGTATTATGTATTCATTTAAAATCTTTTTAGTATATAGCTTTGTCTGGGTTATTGCATAATTAGTATATTCCATAGCTTTAGCATAAAATACCTTTATCTTTGTATAGTGGTCTGTTTTTTTAATTTTAATAATTCTATGTGGTGTTATATTATTCCAAATATATAAATCTCTATGTCTTTATGACTTGCTAATAGTCAATAATGTTTTTTATTTAAATCAAAAAGTTTATATACACTTTATTAATCTAATCATCAGGTGATTATTAATGACATTTAAGATAGAGGTAGATAAGGATAAATGTATAGGATGTGGAGCTTGCACTGCTCAATGTGCAGATATGTTCGAGATGAATGACGACGGTAAAGCACAACCTAAAAAATCAGAAGTTGATGATGCTGGTTGCGCAAAAGAAGCTGAAGATATTTGTCCTGTTGACGCAATCAAGGTAAGTGAAAGTTAAGCAATTCATTTCTTATTTTTTTGTCCTTTTTTTATTTCAGTATAAACACTCTTAGATATTTATGTGGTTATTGGTGATATCAATCTATAGAACTTTGGATCAGTTCTTTTTTTTAATTTTATCAAATATTTCCTTATTATTATATTCAGATATTTAATTACAAACTGGGTTTTATTCTCCTTTGCTTTGCAACGGTTTTCAGTTTGTAATCTTAAAAATTCTGATTCCGTAGCAAAAAATCTAACGTATACCTCGTAGCTTGCTACGACTGGTAGTTAGATTTTAGGAATTTTTATTGATTTTTTTCTAGAAAAATTTATAAATAGAAGTTGCTAAAACATATAAAAGAGGGGTATTATGGTAACATTGACAAGAAATGCACTAAAAGTTCTTAGAGAGAGATATTTGTTAAAAGATTCTGAAACAGGAAAAATAATAGAAACACCTGAAGAGATGTTCAGAAGGGTTGCAAAAGTTGTTGCTAAAGCTGAGCTTAAATACAATACAAGGTATGAATCTAAGAAAATAGAAGACGAATTTTTTGAGATGATGGACAATCTTCTGTTTCTGCCAAACTCTCCAACATTGATGAATTCAGGAACTAAGCTTGGACAATTAAGCGCTTGTTTTGTACTGCCAATAGAGGATAGCTTAGAGAGCATATTCAAAACACTGAAAGACAGTGCATTAGTTCATCAAACAGGGGGAGGTACTGGTTTTTCATTTTCTAATTTAAGGCCCGAAGGTGCTAGATTGAAATTAACAGGAGGTGTAAGTTCTGGTCCTGTTAGTTTTATGGAAATTTATGATAAGGCTACGGATGTTGTTAAACAAGGCGGAAGAAGAAGAGGAGCCAATATGGGTATATTGAGAGTTGATCATCCTGATATAGAAGAATTCATCACTGTAAAAACTGTGGATGGCAGGTTAAGCAATTTCAATATATCTGTCGCTTTAAGCGATGAGTTTATGCTTGCTGTAAAAAATAATGATTATTTTGATTTGAGAAATCCAAAAAATAGAAGATCTATAAAGAAGATAAGTGCAAGAAAAATATTCAACCTTATTGCAGATAATGCCTGGAAATGTGCTGATCCTGGTGTGATATTTATAGATAAGATGAACAAGAATAATCCTACCCCTAAATTAGGCAAGTTTGAAAGCACTAATCCTTGCGGTGAGACTCCTTTGCTGCCCTATGAAAGCTGTAATCTTGGAAGCATAAACTTATCTAAATTTGTTAATAATGGTAAGATAGATTATGAACTGCTGGAAAAGATAGTGATGCTTGCTGTAAGATTTCTTGATGATATAATCGAGGTAAACACATATCCTATACCTAAGATAGAAGAAGCGACAAAAGCAAGCAGAAAGATAGGTTTAGGTGTTATGGGTTTTGCTGATATGCTCATAAAATTAGGGATACCTTATGATTCTGAAGAAGCATTGCAGACAGCAAAAGATATTATGAAATTTATTTATGAGACAAGCAGACATAAGTCACATGAACTTGCAGAACATAGAGGAGTTTTTCCTGCTTTCGAAGCAAGTATATATGATACTGAAAGCAGAAAAGATAGGGTAAGAAACGCAACTATAACAACAATCGCTCCTACTGGATCGATAAGTATCATAGCTGGCTGTAGTCCAAGCATAGAGCCTTTGTTTGCTGTAGCTTATGAAAGGAATATACTAGATAAGACATTTAGGCATGTCAATAGATTATTCAAGGAAATTGCAAGAAGAAAAGGCTTTTATTCCCAAGAATTGTTGGATAAGGTTACTAAAAAAGGCACAGTAAAAGGAATAGATGATATACCTAAAGAGATACAAAAACTTTTTGTTACTGCTCACGAGGTTTCTCCTGAATACCATGTAAAGATGCAGGCAGCATTCCAGAAGTATACTGACAATGCTGTTAGCAAGACAGTCAATTTTTCTCAGTATGCTACTCAACAGGATGTAAGGAAAACTTTTATCCTTGCTTATGACCAAGGATGCAAAGGAATAACTATATATAGGGATAAAAGCAAAGAAAGCCAGGTGTTTAATGTAGGTAATGTGTGCCTTATGTGCGAAGGACATGATGATGAAGAGGATGAAAAGTAGATATTTTGAAAACTTTTTTAAATCAACGCAAATTCTCACACACTACGCCTCTCTGGCTCAGTGGTA
Source organism: uncultured Methanosarcinales archaeon (assembly GCA_964434475.1). GTDB lineage: Archaea > Nanobdellota > Nanobdellia > Woesearchaeales > CAYSVS01 > CAYSVS01. Next base: position 17,766 of record CAYSVS010000014.1, on the reverse strand, counting down.
GAGCGTGCGCTTGGTATTCTATAAAGAAACAAAAAGCGCAAGGTCCCGAGTTCAATTCTCGGGAGAGGCTTACTTTTTACTTTATAGAATCTACATTCTAGATTTAGTATTGCTATATGTTCTCTCTTTGTTCTGAAGAAGATAATTTTCTTTTATTCCTGGATAGTTTTTTGTTATCTGTTCTATAACTTATCTTAATACTTTTCTTTCTTTGTGTTTGATACTTATTACTATATTTTCCAATTTTTCTATCGGTTTAGGTTTTCCTAATCCTAGTTCTTTTTTCATAATATCCCTCGGTTCATGTTTATTCCACCATAATTACCATTCGCTTTTTCAAAAGAATCTAGCAACCTATACTTATCTTGTTCAACCCTTTCGTATATCTCTCCTTTATACTTCATAAAATAATCAGGATTTGTATATCCGAAATTTTTAAATTCTGCTTCTTTCCTTATTGTTTCATCGATAGTTATTTCTTTCATCTTAACATCATGCATCATCATATGTAAAGGAAGGGGTTATGTTAGACACATATTTCCTTTTTTGCTTTCTTTTTGGCAAAGTAGAATAATCTCCTCTTCCTATCTTTTCGATAGTTCTTTCTAATGCTTGTTCTCTTGAGTGGTGTGTGCTATTGCTGCTCAATTTTAAATAGGAATACCAAACACGATTTTCACTTCTGATCAGTCCTTCTTGTTTTCCTTTGTCTATATGCTCTTTAAGCATAGAATATTGAGATGAAACATTAACTTCAAAAGGCTCTAGCTTAACATTTTCTTTCCCTGGATTAAACTTTGCCCTATAATTGTTTCTTCCTCTATAATTCACACCATTTTCATTTCCTTTGTATCTCATTCACATCACCTTTTTTAAAGCTGAAGAAATATCTCCATAGCTTATGTTGTTTTTATCATAAAATATCAGATTTCTTAATTTACTTCTCTTGTTTCTTGATAAATTGTTTATTTGGTATTCGTCTGAAATCAATATTCCTGAAATTTTTTCATTCACGCTTCTAACCAATTCACCAATATTTTCTATTTCAGCAACCCTTATTCTTATGCCTTGTTCTGCTGATCTTTTATTGTATTCTTCTACTTCAGTATGATAACTGAATTTATCATTTCCTATGTAAAATATTTTTGTGTAAGTTTGTAAGCTATTTTTCATATTCTGCCTCGCGAAATAATTGCGAGAATCAGATTTATTTAAAAATCTTACGTTCTTTTATAAATGAAGGTATATGTAATCTATGTTTTATATAGTTTTAACAGTAAATTTTATAAATGAATTATCACTTAGACAATTATTTTAATATTGTGGGTGGTTAATATGGTAGAAGGTTATGTACTTAATGAAAGAAGAAAATTTGCTTATATTGGTTTAAAAAATAAAGTTATTGATAGATTATTGAATCAAAAATCAAATACTAAAGAAGTAACTGATATGCTTGATGATAAGATATCTTCTCTCGAACAAAAGATAGATACTTTTGATAAAGAAGATATACATGACAAGATAGATTACTCTTTGATGACTGCTGTATCTTATGCAGATGCTGCAGAGTTGATATTTAAGTTAGGTGACAAGGTCTTTGCAAATGAATATGTAAGAAAAAGCATAGATCATTATAATAAAGCATTAGCAGAACTTAAGAGTTTTGGAGATGATGAAGCTGCTAAAGACTATGTCGAGGATATAAATGACAGAAAAGAAAAAGATATGCATGTTTTTGACATGTGGAACAACAAAAGAACAAGATTCTTTAAATCCTTGGATAAATTTACTGATTATCTGAAATCTACAAAAACAGTCTCTATATTAGAATATTACAAGAGTAATTTTGAGCCTGTTTCAGAGGATAAAGTAGAGAACAATGGTCATAGGTATCTTGTATTTTACGGACATACAAATGAAAAAAAGAATGTTGCTTTGGTAATGGATAATAATCTTGCCGAATCTCAATTACATTCTATAATTGCAAGGATCAACAAAGCATCTCCGAATGTTGTTGTCAGGGATTTAGATGATGGTGAAGAAGCATCTAATGTAAAATATATGGAGATGTAAACCTTTTTAAACTTTCTTTTTCTTTTATTAAATTATGAACAAAGTATATTTCGAAAGAGCTATATTTTTATCTTGGTATTGCAGCAGAGGAGACTGTAAATTCTGTTATATGTCGACGCAGAAAGACAAGATTAAGAACCCTAAACTGGCCAGAAGGCGGATAAGCAGTATATTAGCAGAAGCAATAATATGCAAGAATCTTAATTGGAAGATAGAATTCATTTCCGGTGGCTACGAGAGTTTTACATCAGACGAACTGTTGGATCTGTTCAAAAAAATATGTGAGATTACAAAAGAAAAGCAATGGCTGAATATTGGTGTGATTGATGAAAAAGATATAGTAAGGTTTAAGCCATACATAAAAGGATTGTGCGGTGCTGTTGAATGCATAAATCCGAAAGTACACGATTATGTCTGCCCTAGCAAGCCAATTGGTGAAATTAAAGATATGTTCAAGCTTTGCGATAAGCATGAACTAAAAAAAGCGATGACTATCATAATAGGGTTAGGAGAGACAGAAGAAGATATATCTTTGCTTATAGATTTCATAAAACAAAATAACATAAAAAGGATAACATTCTATTCTTTGAATCCACAGAAAGGTACAGAATTCACAAAATCTCCAGACATAAATGATTATGTGAAATGGATAAAAGCAGTAAGAAAAGAGTTTCCTTATCTGCATGTGATAGCAGGATCATGGGTCAATAAGCTGGATGAGATACACAGATTACTTGAAGCAGGAGCAGATAATTTTACAAAATTTCCAAGCATTAAATTGTTTAATACGAATTTCTCACAAAAAATTGAAGAAGAATGCAAATTAGCCAATAGAAAGCTTGAAAGTAATATGTCAAACATGCCTGATATTGATTGGAACAAAGAAGTTGATAAATTAAGCTTTGATAAGAAACTAAAAACAGAAGTGAAAGATAAATTAAGAAATTATATCAATAAGATGTCTCGCTTATAATTTAGGAATTTTTATTGATTTCCTTACTTAAAGCCATAGTGCTATAGGACAATCTTTATCATAGATTTGTTCTATTCATTGACTTAGCATTACTCGTAACGCAAAGCATCTACTGGATTCAATGCTGCAGCCTGCTTTGCAGGCAGATAGCCAGAAGCTGCTCCAACCAGTGTAGCAAATAATAAACATCCAGAAATAAGATACCAGGGAAAGATAGGATATATTGCCGAATATCCTGAAACAGCTGCAGCATATCCGCCTATGCTCGCAACACCATACCCTAACAGAACACCAAATACGCCTCCAATCAATCCCAAAAATCCTGATTCAAAGACAAATATGAACATTATGCTTTCTTTTGTTGCACCGACAGCTTTCATTATGCCTATCTCTTTTGTTCTTTCTACGACAGCAGTATACATGGTATTTGTTATATTGACTGAAGCAACTATCATCGATATTAATGCTATCAGCGCAAGCATTCCGCTTAAGATATTTATTATGTTGCCGAAAGTTTCAAGAGCATCCTCAAATGTCTGCACAGTAAACAATTCCTTGCCCTCTTCCTGATCAAAGCGTTTTCTTAGCTTATCTTCTATCTTTTCTGCAATATCATCAGGCTTCTTACCTTTTTCAACTTGCGAATAGATGAATCCAAACTCGTCTGCTTGTTCAGGAAACAACTGTTCATATGTTGAAAAAGTCACATATACATTAGAATCATCCTGTGCATTCCCTACTTCACTATATACTCCGACAACCTTGACTTGATTTCCGTTAATGAATATCTTATCTCCTGTCTTTACTGGTCTGCTGAATATCTTATCCTTAATTTGATAATTATATCCTACTGTTACTTTATTCACATCACCATCATCAATCTGTCTTCCTTTGATAATATTTATATTGAAAGATTCCATCAAAAAATCCAGTTCTTTTGTATCCATCCCAGCGATAAAAGCATACTTTTTTTCATCGTGGTATTCTACCTCTATAGGATTCATATACATGCCTATACTTTTTTCAACACCTTTTATCTTATCGATATAATCTACATCTTGCTGGCTGAAACTAAAAATAGTATCTATTCCTGGCATTCCGCCGCTTGAAGCCTGGATAAATATCTTGTCTGTGCCTGCTTGTTCAGCCAGCACATTCATGTAATCCATTATGCCAAGACCGAAGCTGACTATAGCGAATATAGCCATTACTCCGATAAGGATAGAGATAACAGTAAGAAAACTACGCATCTTTCTGTGCCATAATGCTTGCAGCGTATATTTTATCTCTTCTATCATTTTGCAAACCTAATATCCATCACTCTGTTCCTTGACATCTTTGTTTGCATCATTTTGCAAACCTCAATGTCTGTCACTCTGTTCCTTGACATCTCGGTTTGCATCATTTTGCAAACCTCAATGCGTCTACTGGATTTTTTTTAGCAGCTCTGATGGCAGGAGTAATACCTGCAATCAAGCCTATAAAAAAGGAAAATGCCAATGCACTTAATATCAATGTAAGTGAAACATGTGCTTGTATAACCTCTATGCCTAAAACAAATCTGCCTACAAATGCAACACCATAAGCCAAGCCCGCTCCTAATGCTATGCCAATCAATCCGCCAACCATTCCTAATAATCCTGATTCAATAAAGAATAAAGTGAATATTGCTTTGTTTGTAGCTCCTATAGATTTCATTATGCCTATCTCTTTTGTTCTTTCTAAAACTGCAGTATACATTGTATTCGTAATGCCTATACCTCCAATAACTAAAGATATTGCTGCTATTATCGTGATAAAGAGCTGCACAGCGAACAATGCATCGTTCAATGCATCTAATGCCTGCTGCGGAGTCTGCATTTCAAAATTCTCTTCACCTTTCTTTACATCTCTTTCTTTTCTAAGTAGTTTATCAATATCTTCTTTTACTTTGTTAATCTTTTCCTGATCTTTAACCTTGACACCTATTACTTCCACTGTACCGTCATCTCCGAAATCACTTAGAAACTGGTCTTCATTTATTATGACTGCCCTGTCAAAAATCACGCTGCCCTTGCTCTTCATTATACCCACAACATCATAATCCAAACCTTCTATGATAACCTTATCGCCAACAGCTATAGCTTTACCAAAAGCATTATCTTCTTCAGCAAAATTATGACCCAATACTGCTTTCTTAGTATCTCCGTCTTTAAGAAGACGGCCTTTTTCAGTTTCAATATTAATCATCTCTTTTAGTATCTTTCTTGTGTCGCCTTCAGGCATAGACATAGCATAAACGATTATCTGATTATCATTGAATTCAAAAGTTGTAGATTCAATGTATCTGTTTATTGCAGCATCTACATTATCTATCCTCTCAATTTCTTTTGCAAGTTTATTTGAAAGAGGTTCAGCAACTCCGCTTCCAGGAGGTCCTATGTTAAGGCCCGAAGCTTGAATTGATAATACATCAGTCCCAAGAAATCCGAATTGTGCTGTGATAGCGATCCTTAAACCTTCCCCTAAACCAATTAAAGCTATAACAGAAGCTATACCTATGAAAATACCTATCATCGTAAGCCAACTCCTCAGCCTACGTTTGGTCAGATTGCTTACAGCAATCCGCAGATAATCGATAAACATCTTTATTTATTCTGTTTACGTTTCTTATATCTTCGCCATAGCCAGAATCCACCAATAACTATAACAAGAGTTATGATCCAGCCAAAAGTATTGCTTTTTTGCTTTAATCCTAATTGTATTGCTTCTTGTTCTGAGTACAATACTAACTGCAAGGTCATATTTTCCTTGTACTCGTTATTGTTTGCATCTTTGTAGTTTATCATCAAAGGAAGATTAACACATTCTTCACTTTTTTCTACATAGAGATTAAACTCTGCAGTCTCATAATCATCAGAACCTATATTGCCAAGATATTGATGGCTTGGCGACAAGATAGTATAACAATCCTGCTCCTCAAGCTCTACATTGACGAATTTGATATCCATAACATCCTTATTGACAAATCTTATAGAAATTTCACCTTGAGAATCAGGAGTTATGATAGAATTAGTCTCAATGCTGACTGAAACATCAGGGGTCTTGCCTACAACCAGTCCCATCACATTATCAACACTATAATCATTGCCCAATTCATCCTCATAACTAAGCATTAATTGTACTTTATAATCTCTGCTTTCTGCGTCAGGGCTAACCATCACATCAAAGCTTATTTCTTTCTCTGACTTCGTTTCCAGGCTGTAAAGCGTTTTTTCATTCGTTGAACCTATAGGGGTAAAAGGCAGTTCTTCTATAGCAGATGATGCTGCAGAAGATGAGCTTGTGATTGTCAATGGGCTCCATGCGATCTTTATATTCTTCAGCAAAGAGTCTGCTTCATTTTTCAATTTTATCTTTATATTGGCTTTCTGTCCAGGAGCTATTACTTCAGGATTAGTTTCAATACTTAATACAGAAAGTATTGCATCACTGGTCTGTATCCTGATATCATAAGATTCTAATACATTCCAATTTGGCTGATGCTTTGTTTTGTATTCAAGCTTTATGTCATTGGTGCCTTCAATTGCATTCTCATCTATTCTAAACTTATAGTATAATATGACAGCATCATCGCCTTGCTGTCTGCCGTATAGATTCCCGACAGTTCTTATGCCGTCATCTTCAGGAAGAAGGCTGAAAGGATATTCAGGCAGTATCTTGAACTCAATATCATCTATTTTTTCTCCAAGATTCTCTATTTTCCATCTTACTTCTACCAGACTGCCGGGTTCAACAGGATCAGGTTGTTGGCTGAGTAAAGTGACATCCATTACACCGCCTGAAACAAGTCCTGCGCTTGCAAAACTTGCCAGCAATATTAAAAAAAATAAGTACATAATAATCTTTTTCATCTCTTACACCCCTTGGTTTTAGTTTTCTTATGAGTAGTCTTTACAAATTGACCGTCTTTTAACAGTTCGATCCTGTGAGCATGTTTAGCTGTGTCCTTGTCGTGAGTTACCATCACTATAGTCTTGCAATGTTTTTTATTTAAGTCTTTTAGAAAATCCATGACATTGACACCTGTTTTAGAATCCAGATTACCAGTAGGTTCGTCAGCAAGAATAACTTCAGGATCATTGGCTAATGACCTTGCTATGGCCACCCTTTGTTGCTGTCCTCCAGATAATTCGGTTGGTTTGTGATCCATCCTATCGCTGAGATCAACTTCATCAAGTAATTTTTTTGCTCTTTTTATCCTTTCTTCCCTGTCCTGGCCTTGAAAAGTCATAGGCAGCATAACGTTTTCCAATGCTGTCAAAGTAGGAATAAGATTAAACTGTTGAAATATAAAGCCTATAGTCTGACCTCTGATTTGAGCTAAACGCGATTCATTCAAGGTTGCAATATCATGCCCTTTAAGAAAGATATGGCCCTTTGTAGGAACATCCAAAGCACCGACCATGTTCATAGCTGTGCTTTTTCCTGAGCCACTTGGACCCATAATAGCTACAAACTCGCCTTTTTTTACTTCTATGTTTATGCCACGTAATGCCGGAACTTCCACTTCACCCATCTTATAGACCTTCCAGACATTATTCAATTTAATTATGGTTTCTTTCAAACTATTCCCTCTTTTTGCTAAATCTTTAATAAACCCTCTCTTTTGATAAAAATAAATTATGTTTTAAATACTTTTTCATTCTATATGTTCAAAAATAAAGAATTTATGTCAAAAATTAAGTATATCTTGTTTTTTTATAGTAATAAATTATTTTTTGCAGATTTTTGGTTTAACTTAAATTATATTTTATTTTATCAAAACTTTTATAAATACGCATTTAATTTCTTTTACTAAAATGAAAAAGTATAAAAAATACAATAAGAATAGGTCAAAAGCAAAGTATAAGGAAAACAATAAGAAAAAGAACTTGATTGGTTTTATTATCGCGTTTATCATGATAAGCAGTATGGTCGGTTATATGTATTCTCAGAATTCTGCAGAAATAGTTAATTATAACGATTATATTTTCAAGAGACAGGCAAACAATAACTGGATAGCAAAGATAGATGGAGATAAGATTGCGTTCAATTATCTTCCAGAACAAGTAGATGATATTGAATTTAACGCAAATATTAAGCAGCTATTAGATTCTAATGTTGTTCAATTTACATATGATCCTAATCAGAACTATCTTGAGAATATAGCGCAGGCAGAATATTTTCTTGCGAATGCGCTTGAAAAAAGAGGTACTTACCCAGTAATAGGGTTAACAATAGAGAATGATTACAATATTCCTATCATAACCTGTGATAATGCAACACAATATTCTCCTGTTGTAGATTTTGTAGTATCTAATGAAACAAATATAATGATGCAGCAAAACTGCATAATAGTGCAAGCAAAAAATGGTTTTGATTTCATACGTGCAAAAGATAGGCTTCTTTATTCTTTGTATGGTGTAATATGATGGAAGACTATATTAATGATAATAAAGAAAACCATGAAGAAAAGAAGCATAATGAAGTTTTACCTGAACCTGATAAGACTGAGACAAAAAAGATAATCTATGCTTCGCTCATCATCATAGGAACATTTCTTTTGCTCTTTTTTGTAGGTTATTATTCTAACAAGAATCCGGATGTTGAAACATTGGACGAAGTTATACAAAAAACAATAGAAGGAGATGTTAGTGAAGATAATTTCATGTACAATGGTTATGTGTTTGTTAAGGTAGGTAATTTATGGTATACACAGATACAGATAGAAGATAGGCTGTATGACATTCCCTTGCATTATAATCCTAAACAATTGGAGAATGTTACTATAGAAGGCGAATTTGATGATAAGAAGTTTAATAGTGCAGATAATCTCTATATTACTTTTGATCCAGTAGGACAAAAACTTGACTATGTTGCTTTATCTGCTGCTACACTTAGTTTAAATCTTGCGAGAGCGATAAATTTTATTCCAGAAGCTGCATGTACGGTCAATAAAACAGAGCCTTGCAAGACAAGGCCTATAATATCCTGTAACAATACAAACGAATCTGTTGTTTATATTAAGGATAAGGAACCTACAAAGATAATTCTTGATGAAAATTGCATTATAGTTCAAGGTGAGCTGTCAGATCTTATGAGAAGTACAGACAGGCTTATATATCAATGGTATGGTATAATGAGTTAAAATGCCGCCGCATTATTATGATGAACAGCAAACTTCTAACCCTAGAGAATATAGGGTAGATGCTATGCTAAGAGGTAAAGAATATTCTTTCTTTTCAGCATCAGGCATCTTTTCCATGAAACAAGTTGATAAAGGTACTGCGTTGCTTGTTGATGGATGCATTATTGAAGATGGGTGGGATGTTCTTGATCTAGGATGTGGTTATGGTGCTGTTGGAATAGTTATTGCAGATAATTTTTCAGGATGTAACGTATACATGACAGACGTAAATAAAAGAGCTATTACTTTATCAAAAAAGAATATTGAAAAATATAATCTGAAACATTGCAAGGTTATAAAAGGAAGTTTATTCAAACCTGTAAAGGATAAAAAGTTTGATACTATATTAGTCAATCCACCGTATGTTGCAGGAAGAAAGCTGATATTTGAGATGATAGAACAATCTAAAGAATATCTTAATGAGAAAGGCCTGCTTCAGGTTGTATTCAGACATCAAAAAGGCGGTAAGGTTGTTATGAAAAAGATGAAAGATGTTTTTGGAAATGTCAAGGATATAGCTAAGAAATCCGGATATAGGATATATGTGAGTGTAAATGAATAAGGACAAAAGATTAATCTCTATGTTTTTTATTTCAACAGTATTCTTTTTTGTTTTCCATTATCTTATCAAAGGTTGGGATTTCTGCGCTTATGCGCTTAATGCAAGATATTGGTTAGGTGTAGAAAATTATTTTGAACTGTTAAGAGCTCCCCTTATGCCTTTCTTGATGCTTATTTTTGGTGCAGGTACTTTTGCCGAATATATGTACATAATCTTGGTATCTTGTCTGTATCTCTATGTATGCTGCAGATTTTCAAGGACAACAAAAATTGATAAAGTATTGTTTTATTTATTTATGTTGAATCCTTTTGTACTTTATTTTGGACTGCTTGAAGGAACTGAGTTATTATCATTATCCTTGCTTATATTGGGCATAAGTTTTGTTTTGGAAAACAAACAAGCAGGACATTGGTTTGGACTTGGTTTTTTGACAAGGTATACTAATCTATATTATATGCCTATACTGTTCTTCAGCAAAAAAAAGAATTGGGAATATGTCAAACACATGCTAATCAATTTCGCGATATTTATGATTCCTATAATCCCTTGGCTGTTTTATAATTACATAACAACAGGAAACATGTTTACAAGCATAGCAGACAGCTATGCAAACAACATAAAGTTTAGGGATTATATTCCTATAGTGTATCATCTTGAATACATTTTGCTCGTTGGAAATTATCTTGTGCCTTTTTTTGTCATAGGGTTGTTCAGGAAAATAAGATCAAAAAAATATTCTGCTGTAGATTATATTATGGTATTTTTGCTTTGCATGAACGTCTACAATTTTATATTCATCCCACTAAAATCACCAAGATATCTTTTTAACATAACTTTGCCTATAGCATATTATTCAGTTATATTTTTCAAGCAGATAAAATTAAGAAAAATCAAGTTAAGGACAATACTGATATATTTTATGATAATACTTATGATTTTTACAATTTCTTATTCACATTTCAAGAATGAGTTTGGCACAAGAAGAGCAGAATCAATTGAAAATGTAATAGATACATTAGAATTGCAGGAATGCGCTATAATGACAGATCAATGGGTTTATGTAAATTACATATGTGACTATGATGTGCTGCCTCCTGGGCAGATAGAATTTATAGATAGGTTTTTGGATGAAGGATATATAATGATATATGAGCAAGACATAGACCATCCTCAAAAGATGTCAGAGATATATGGATTATCAATAATAGGCAATAGCACAGGATGCAGAAGCAATAGTAAAGAAAGATATGACAAAAGCTATCTTGAAGGATTGCAGCTTATTGTGAAATACAGGTTTAATAAGACATATGATATAGATGCATGCAATATAATATTTGAGAATAAAGAGATTCTGAAAAATACTTGTAATCTAATAAACCTTAGATAGATATTTCCTAAACTTATCCCTTTCATATCGTGCAAGATTCTTGTTTTTTTGATTTGAACAGCAGGGTGTAGATAAAATTATCATTCCATAAAGGAGCTACGCAGCAATCCCATCCTTCTTGCTTGTCTAGCTTTTTGAAGCTATTGTGAAGAACCATTATGTCTATGTATTTATGCTCATCATTACATATGGCTTTGTAATCTATGTTTCCTTCCGAATCTAGAGTCTGCTTCATCTCTATGTCAGGAAACTCATCATGTATTTTGTATATTTTGTTGTTGTTTTTTTCAGAATTAATAACAAGATAATTATTCTCATCATAGAATTCTTTTACCCATCTATCTATTCTTTCGAACAAAGAAGTTTTAGTTTTCATAACTATTCCTATGCCTTTTTTGCTGTTTTTTGTCTTCATATCATAGAATAGATAGCATATATTGATAAAACTAACCTATACTTCTGTAATTCCTTCTTTTGTCAAGGCAACAAGTCTAAAGCCTATACCCATTTTCATTATCGCAGACAATACTGCCATATGCTCTTTCCCGCTTCCTGAGATGAAGTTGACAGCGATTTCTGTTGTCTTTAACTTGCCCTTTACTGTATCCTGTATTTGTTTAGCCATATCAGATATAGAAAGCATAGGGTCGATTATTATCTTTTGAAAATCCTTGTTTGCTGAAAATTTGTCTGCGCCGAATTGATTTGTGACAACAAATATATTTTCCCAATTCTCTTCTTCGATAACCCTTTTAACATGTCCCCATGTACCTTTTCCAGTTGATAAGCATGCGATTAGATCTGTCATGATAAAACACCCCCTGTGTTAATATATTATTTATTTGCTTATTTATAATACTTTTTATAATTCATATTGTATTTTGTATTAATTAGTATATTGGTTTAGAATTAATTGTTGCATATTAAATAATTTAATAAAAAAAATCTAAATAAATAAAAAAATTTAAGCAATATCAACAATCTTGACTTTAAAATTAAGATCCTTGCCAGCCAATGGGTGATTAAGGTCAATAGTCAAGTTTTGATCATCAATATCCACAACCAATGCTCTTATCACTCTTCCTTGTGGATCCTGAAAAGCAAGTACTTGACCTTTTTCTGGTTTTATCTTATCGCCAACTTTTTCTTTAGGTATCTTTTGCACTAGTTGTGCATTTCTTTTTCCATAAGCTTCATCGCTCTTGATATGGATATCTTTTTCTTCTTCTTTCTTCATTCCTATTACTGCTTCATCAAACCCTTTGATAACCATACCTTCGCCTGCTTTAAATTCCAAAGGATCCTTTCCTTCGGAAGAATCAAATTTTTGACCATCATCCAATGTACCTGTATAGTGTACTTTTATTTTATCTCCTTTTTGTACAGTTTTCGTCATATTGTATCACCTATTTGCTCCAGTTATTGCTTTGTTTATATAATTTATGCAAAAATATAAAAATGACGCATGTTTAACTTAAAGATAAGATGATAATAACTTTCAATGAGATCAAGGATATGGTATTTATGTCTTTGATAGTTGGCTTTATCTTTGCAAAAGTTCTTGAAAGATTCAAGTCAAAACAGATCAAAGAGAATTATGATCCTCTCAAGCAATACTATGGTGGTTTTGATTTCAACCTTTTTAAGAAAGCTGTTATAATAACAGCTCCAGCTATAATACTTCACGAGCTTGGCCATAAATTTGTAGCTATGTCATTTGGAGCTACAGCTACTTTCCATGCCGCTTATGGATGGCTTATGTTCGGCGCTTTACTTGCTGCACTTAATACAGGAATAATTTTTTTTGTTCCTGCTTATGTCTCTATTCCTACAATAGCTTTAACGTCTTTGCAGTTTTCAGCAGTAGCTTTTGCAGGACCTGCTGTCAATGCTATAATATGGGGAATAAGTGCTTATGTTTTGAAGAACAACATGGTAAATAAGAAATATTTAGGTATAGTATATCTTACTAAACAGATCAATATGTTCTTGTTTGTTTTTAATATGCTTCCTATTCCTGGTTTTGATGGATTCAAGGTGTATGGTGGATTGTTTCAGGCGTTTCTATAATAACCCTTGACAAGTGACGAAAACAATAAGATTTATAAATTAGTAAAATATATCTCTTGTATGGATGTAAATGATATCAATATGGACGCTAGATGGAACCTCTATAAGATAATCAAGAATATGCCTGAATTATACATATGCGATATATCTGAAGATTCATCCTACAAGGAAGCTTTTGATAAGACAAGCATAAACAGGATTGTCAGGAAATTATACAATCCTATTATGGTAAAGAAATTAGACTGTAATATAGAATTCCATTCTTCTTCAAAAAAATTAAGTAAACTGAATAAACAAAGTTTTATGGATCAATTCAATCTTAATTATTTTTTATGTGATTTGGTTGTTGCTGAAGATATACCTTTCTTAAGGGTAGACAAAAAGAAGGATAAACAGAATATTGATAACTACATAAACAATCTTAATTTTTCAGTTTCGAATGCGATATTTAATTCAAATGAAGATAATAACCATAAGTTTGAGTTTAATGAAAGTGATGGTAAGCTGTATTTTCCAGTTAACACAGATTTGTTTTTCACATTCAATAAAGATAAGCTGGAAAAAGGAAGAGGGATGTATTCAGGAAGGATAAAGCTGGACAATGAAGATGAAGACAAGATTAGAACAAAATTTTATGATCTTATGAGCACATTAAAAGATTATAAAGGGTTTAAGAAAACTCTGGTCATTGAGTCTTTTGCAGCAAAAAGCCTGATAAGTATAGCATCAGAAGAACTTATCAAGTCAGTATATTCTTTAAACAAATAAAGTTTATATATCTGCTCTAATCTCTAAACTTATGCAGCCGAAAATATTTGATGAGATCTCAAACAAAACACATGAAAGCGAATTTTTTTCTTCGATGCCTAAAGGATATATCAAAGGAAGGACCAAATACATAATCACTTTAGGTACTGTTATGTAAGGATTGGGAAAAGGAATATTTTTATCATCTTTAGCAAAATTGATGCAGTTTAAGGGACTAAAGGTAGGCACAAAAGTGCATCAATCGTATGGCTCTAAAAAATTAGTGAAAGAACGTTTCAGGCACAGGTTTGAATGTAATCCTAAATACATAGATGCTTTTGAGACAAATGGGATGATTTTTTCAGGCAAGCATCCTGAATATGATATAATGCAGGCATTTGAATTGGCAAAACATAAGTTCTTTGTAGGAACGCAGGCGCATCCTGAATTTACTTCAAAGCCGCTGCAGCCTAATCCATTGTATATAGATTTTGTCGAAGCTTGTCTGAAGAAATAGTTTAGGTAAGGATATTTTGGATAATATATGCTTCTTCTTCTGTAAATATATAATTATTACCTGGCAGCATTCTTCCTAAGTTTTGTTTAAGTGCTGCTTTAGCAATTTTTTTCACAGGCTTTGTTATATTTTGAGAAACCTCTCTTATGTTTAAATATAGATAATCTATATCCTTGCCAAGATATTTTTCAAATGATTTTTTTGTGATTAAAAGCAGATTGTTCTTGTTTCTTAATGTTTTTATCTGTTTTTCAGATATCATAGAATGTAGTATTGTAGGCTGTTCTATCCTTAATCTGCTCATCACTTCAATATTAAGCAGGCCATTTTGCTTTTGTCTTTTAGTAAGTTGAAAATCCTCTAAATAATCTTCTCTTATCCTATTGTATCTGTTCAATGCTATCCTCATCTGCATAGCTTCTTTTAGATGAAATTCGTTTAAACAGTCCTCTAACAACTTATGCTGTTCAAGTATAAAGAAATATGGTGCCAGGGGTTTATATTTTTCATATATCTTCTTTTTGTTATAATATGCATCAAGATCTCTTGGATGAAAAGCTATATCTTTGTTTAAAAAATGATATTTTATGTCTTTTTTGTTTACAGCATTTAGAAGATCATTCTCATCCATCTCAAGAAGCTCAGATGCTTCCTTTAGGTTAAATATATCTTTTTCAAGTATGTTTTCTACTATTCTGTTTAAGTTGTCCATATTAACTTGTAAAGTTAAGATTATTTAAAAATATAACTCAAATATAATTCAGAGATTGCTTAGAATCTCATCAATCTTTTTTCTGAAAGCAGGTTCAGGATAAGCTCCTGTTATTCTTTCTATCTCTTCGCCTTTATTAAACACAATTAGACAAGGGATCCCTCTTATTCCGTGCTCTTGAGCTATTTCAGGGTTCTCCTCAGTGTTAAGTTTCACAAACTTCATCTTTCCGTCATGATCTTTTGAAACAGTTTCAAAAGTTGGTCCGAACATCTTACATGGTCCGCACCATGGCGCCCAAAAATCTACGATAACAGGTATGTCTGATTTTAGCACTTCTTGTTCAAAATTTTCTTTGTTTAATTCTAACATTTGATTCACCTCATTCGATAGCTTGATCTAATTTTTTTAATGCATAAACATAAGCTGCTGTCCTGAATGGAATGTTTTGCTCGTTTCTTATCGCGTTTATGTCATCAAAAGATTTGACAATCTTTTCTTTTAAATTAGAGTTTACTTTTTCAAGATCCCATTTTTCATTATTCACGTTTTGGAACCATTCAAAATAACTTACACAAACTCCTCCTGAATTAGAAAGAATGTCTGGAACAATTATCTTATTTTTTTCAAATAAAATTGCATCAGCTTCTGGTGTTGTTGGACCGTTAGCCAATTCCAGTATTAGGTTTGCGTTTATATTTTTTGCATTATCCTGTGTTAATTGGTTCTCTAATGCTGCTGGCACAAGTATATCTACATCAAGTTCAAGCAATTTATCTTGGGAGATATATTCAGCAAAACCTTTTACGCTTCCTGATTCTTTTTTATGTTGAATAAGTTTAGGTATATCCAGCCCATTTTCATTAAGTATTGCTGCTTTGCTGTCTGATACAGCAACAACATTGAATCCGTCATCATATAATAGTTCAGCCATTACACTTCCAGCATTACCAAAGCCTTGTATAGCAACTTTTTTGCCGTGTATGTCAAGTTTTTTCACTGCTTCTTTGATTAAAAAATAACCACCCATAGCAGTTGCTTTATCCCTGCCCAAACTTCCTTTGTTATCTACGCTTTTGCCTGTTATCATTCCAGGATCCTTTTTTCCTGTAATCTTTTCATACTCATCAAGCATATAGCCCATGATTTGTGCATTTGTGTATACATCAGGAGCAGGCACATCAATCTTAGAACCTAAATTAGGATAAAGTTGTTGAACATATCCTCTTGAAAGCCTTTCGATTTCAGCAGGGCTTAATTCTTTTGGATTCACTATTATCCCTCCCTTTCCTCCTCCAAGAGGGATGTCTATTACAGCGCATTTAAAAGTCATCCAAAAAGATAATGCCTTAACTTCATCCAAAGTAACATTAGGATGATATCTTATTCCGCCTTTATACGGTCCTCTGCTATTGTTATGCTGGCTTCTATAGCCTGTGAATATCTTAACTTCTTCAGAATCAAGCTTTACAGGTATGTTTACTTCATGTAGTCTTTGTGGTTTTTTAAGGATTTCAATCTTATAATGCGGAATTCTTGCAATGTTTTGTGCATCATTCATCTGTTGCAAAGCGTTTTCAAATACTGACATAATTATCACATTATTAAGAATTTTGGTTTGGATATATATATGTTTTGAAGTTGTGCTTATGTGTGGCTAAATAAATCACACAATTAATATAAGAATCTATACAAATATAAATAATAAAATTGTAATTATTTTCAGTTAAACATGCTATCCACTTGTTTATAGTAATCCTTAACCCTTGTTATTATGCTTTTTAATAGATATGTTTCCAATTTTTCTTCAAATGTTTGTGTTAGTTCAGCATTTTCATATATCCTATATTTATTAGCTACTTTTTCTAGAAGAAATATCTCTCTTAGACGTTTTAACTGCCGCCTTATATTGCTTGATGCGACTCCGTTCAATGGCAATTTATTCTGTTTTCTATAATCTACAACCCTTAATCTTATCTCTTCGCTTGGTAATTCTTCTCTGGATTGCAGCATAATATATAATATATCTACTATAATGTCTCTTGAATCTCCTGGCTGCAGCAAGCCTATGCTTAGGCAAAGTTTTTTTATAAGTGCTCTATGCCCAAGATTGTTTGGTTTCTCATATCTTCTTAGTGTTAATTCATTTAATGGAGTGTCTCTTGATACTAATTGTTTTGAAATTATTTCTTTCATTTTTATCACCGCCCATATACATTATTTTATTTTTGACATAAATTTATTAGCAACATACAATATATATTGTCATTATCTCTTTATATATCTCACGCGCACACCTGTCCAGTGTGTCCAGTGGTATCTTGGATGAAGTAAAAAGCTTGAGAAGCAATAATTCAGGTAATATACACTGGACATGTATATTTGTCCAGTGCTTCAATAAATTCAAAGCAAATCTTGATTTAGAGCATAAGACTTTTGGAACATTCAAATCCTTTGAAATATATTTAGGGAACTTTGCAAAATTAGCAAAAACGTAAACTCTATATATCTACTTGA
>CAYSVS010000013.1:0-28626 GCA_964434475.1 uncultured Methanosarcinales archaeon | reverse complement strand
ATATTTAGAGGTTTAGCCAAGGCTAGAGTTTAAATCTGCACAACTCCAGTGAGAATTGAGTAAGATTTATAATTGATCTATTTATGACCCAAATAATGCAAAAGACAGAATATGAAGGAACAATTCCATTAATAGCAGAAAAGTTGCTTGAAAGATACTCTGAAGAATCATTGACTCTTATGGTTAATGATCAAAAAGAGACATATACTATTAAAAATCCCGATAAATTTGATTTGTGTTATTTTATTGATTCTTATTTACACTATAATGATTATATAGATAACCAGTTAGCTTCAAGAACTGATGAAGCTATTTTTATGCCTTTGTTATATGAGAAGATATATTCTATAAGAACAAACTCATCGGAATTGAAATTTGCCGGTATTGATCAAGAATTAGGACCTAATAAGATTACTTTTTTTGAATCTTGTATTGCTGCAGCGGGTTATCTATCTTCTTTTATATTTTCTGAGTATCTTGATTATTTCAAAACAAGTTTGGATTATTTAAATGACAAATCTAAATTAGAAAAGACTGAATTTCCTTTATATACTCTAAAGCTTTATCTTTAGAACAACCTTTGATAATTAAGAAAAATATTCCTTTCAACTTCTTCTTCAGTAAATCCTTTTATCTCTGCAATCTTCTTGATAGTTTCGCGAACAAAAGCAGGTTCATTACGCTTATTAGCATAAGGTGAAAGATATGGTGCATCTGTTTCTGTCAACAGTTGATTTATATTGACCATTCCTATCATATTCTGGAAATGATGACTTCTTACGCAATTGCATGGTATAGAAAAATACCATCTGTTTTCTATTATTTTTTTGACTAATCTTTTTTTGCCGCCAAAGCAATGCATGATAACTTTTTTCATCTTGTGTTTTTCAAGCAATTCTATACATTTCTCTTCAGCTTTACGAGAATGTACTATTATCGGTAAATCAAGTTCTTTAGCAAGCAATATCATCTTTTCAAACACATCTTCTTGCATCTTCATGTCTTTGCCAAATTTTCCATCCATACCTACTTCTCCTATGGCAACAATATTTTCCTTATTTTCTTTGATAAAGTCAATTTCTTTATCAACATCAAACTCTTGCTTAGATAATGGATATTCTCCAGATTCAATCTCTTTCTGCAGTGCATCTATAGGATAGATTCCCATTGCGCATTTGATAATATCATATTTTCTAGTCAAATCTAAACTTATGCGATTAGTTTCTGGATTTATGCCATTTGTAATCACGATTTTAACGCTTGCTTCTTTAGCTCGAGAAATAACTTCATCTAAATCCTCTTTAAACATTTCATGATCCAAATGCGTATGCACATCTATTAACATTTTGATTTATACATCCTTTATCCATTTATAATTGTTGTTTTTTCAAAGCCATTATCTTGTATGCTAGTTTTGCCAAAGCATAAGCTTCTGCTTCATAATTTACTTTTGGCGCAAACTCAACAATATCGCATCCAATCACTTGCTTGTTATCAAATATTGTCTTAAGTATTCCAATAACTTTGTTCCAAGAAAATCCCCCTGGTTCTGGTGTTCCTGTGTTGCGAATAAATGAAGGATCAAATACATCGACATCTATTGATATGTAAACCTTATCTTTCAACTTGTCAATTACCTTATCAAGTTTTTCAATATCCAAATCATAAGCTTTTATCAGATGAACATCTTTTTTTTCATCAATCTCTTTTGCTTCATCTATGTCCATTGATCTTACTCCTATAATTGCAAGTGAATGTTTCTTTGATATTTGTTTAGAAACACATGCATGATTCAAGCTAGAATTGTTCCAGCTATCCCTGAAATCGCTGTGCGCATCCAATACAATAACGGAAAAATCACCATGCTCCGCTTCCATGCCTTTAATCATGCCTATAGAAACTGCATGATCTCCGCCTAACCCTATCACAAACTTATTTTTCAATTCTTTTACTTTGTTATCGACAATATCAACCATGTTTTCTGGTATTTTAGCAATCAAATTCAAACTATCTGCTAATTTAATACCTTCAACAAAAGGCTCTTTGTCAAACTCCTCATCATAATATTCCAGATGTTTTGAAGCTTCTATTATCGCTTTGCTTCCTGAACTTGCTCCTTTGCCATATGTAACATCTTTTTCATATTCTATTGGCAATATTACATATTTGCTTGCTTCTCCACTATATTCTTTGTTCAGATTCATCCAACTCATTTTTCTATCCTGCTTGTTATTACATAGCCAATATCAAAACTTAGCAGTGCAAACCATATAGGCCACAGCCCTGTAATTATGCTGACTATCAATGCAACCATCTCTACTATTGGTCTTATTGAAATTATTTTTCTTAATGTCTTTTTTTCTATCTTGCCCTTATCCATATATTCATTAAGATTCTCTTCTAATATACATGCTCCTATAAACATGAACAAAATCCAATAATTCATTACAATAAGTCCTTTGATCCATATCAATAGGATAAAAAACAAGCTTACTCCTATATAATGCGATACCGCATCTATTTTTCCTGTCACTATCAATCCGAATATCATGCCTATCCAGAGCTCTTTCAATTGCGGAAATATATGAAGACATGAATAAAGCAATGACCCGTACAATACGCCTATCATTATCCTAAGAAAAGTATTGCTTTTTTCTTTTCTGTCTTCCAGATAATCTGCATACTTTACCGCTATTCCGGAAAGCAGCGCAGCTATCAAAAGTAAAACAAGATCATTCATATTCGCACCATATTTTTTTCATTGAATGTGCAATCAAAGGAAAAATTATTGTTGCATCTCCTTCTATGCAAACATTATTTCCTTCTTCTTTAAGTTTACTCCACGATTTAGCCTCTTTAGGTCTTGCGCCTGATAATGAACCATCACCCTCAGAAGATGTTGTCACATATATAGCATAATCCAAGCCTTCTCGCAGTATATTTACGCCTATTAGATGATGTTTTGCAATGCCTCCTCCTAATATTATCCCTGCTGTTTTATCTGCAAGCAATATTTTATCTGCTAAATCTTTCATGTCTGCTGTGACATCAATCCCAAATTCTTGGTTTTTTTGTTTGAAGAAGTATAGCTGTAATCCCAATGCTCCGTCTGTAATTCCTGGACAATATATAGGGATGTTATTTTTTGATGCCCAATATAAGATAGATTTATCGTCTTCTATGCTTTTGCCTAATTCAAAGATAAGTTGAGAAGGAGAAATTAATTTGTTTTCTTTTTTCTGCTTTTTCATCATATTGTTGAAAAAAGGCATCAAAATATCTTCCAACAATTCATATCTGTCGTCAGGCACAAATATATTGCCTATCCTGTTTATCCCTTTTTTATGCAGTTCTATATCTGAAACATTAAAATCTCCTAGAAGAAAATCTTTTTTGCTTTTCATTATATCCTCTTCTACAGCTCCTGCAGAAGTGATAATCACATCAACCATGTTATCTTTAACCATCTGCGCAAAGATTTCTCTTAATCCTGAACTAACCATATTTGATGTGAAGCTCAAGAACAAAGTAGCGTCTGATTCTTTGATTTTCTTTAGAACTTCTAAGCTTTGTCCAAGATGCGTAGCTTGAAAACCTATGTTTTTCATATCCTTCATCAAGTCTATAATTTTGTTATCTTCGTCGATAATTGGTCCTTTTATTTTGCTTAGTTTATTGTCTGCGTCAAATAGTTCGCTGTGCCCTCTCGATATCAACTTTTGTTCTGCTTTTTCAGCACTGAAGAATTGCTTTATTTTTTCAGAAGCGGCATTATAGTCGAATTCTTTACAGCTGAATATGTCAATGCTTGCAAACTCTTTTTTAGGATATGTATGTATGGAAATATGGCTTTCGGCAAGTATGACAAAACCAGTAATCCCTGATTCTTCATTATCTTGAGAATCATACTGCATTACAAACGCTTCAGATATCCTTTTCATTCCTATATTTTCTGGTAGATTTTCTAATAATTTTTGTATATTGTCCTTGTCGTCAAGATTTTTATCGCATCCAAAAACATCTATTATGAGATGATTTCCATGTCCATGATTTATTTTTATTTGCATCTTAAAAATAACCTCTAAAAATATCTAAAAAGAACTCTATCTGCCAGAAGCGCTTACAGTGTCAAATAAACTTCTGAAATTAGTCATAAGGTAGTAGAAAAAAGGCATATTTATATTATTTTGCTTTTTAAAATCAATAATATTTAAATAACAGTGCTTGATTTTGGATAAAAGGTGGTATTTATGGGTATCGTAGGATTTAATTTTTTAAAGATCAATGCTGAGATAAAGAATATGCTTAAAGGCAAGATCAATATTTCAAACAATGTTTCTATTAAAGATGTAGAGAAAAAGAAACTTGTTCTCGGCAAGAGTGAACAGGACGGATTGAGATTTATTTTTGAATTCAATACAAAATATATGGATGATGCGAAGAAGGATCTGGCTGTTATAGAGTTGGGCGGAGAGATAGTGTGGGTTGATGAAGCAAAGAACATCAAGAAATACCACGATCAATGGAAAAAAGAGAAAAAGATGCCTAAAGAAGTGATGCTTCAGGTATTGAATACCTGCTTGAGCAAATGCAATATAGAATCTCTTAAACTGAGCCAAGAATTTAATCTTCCACCTCCGGTTCCATTGCCTAAAGTTAATATGGATCAGAAGGCAACACAAACATATATTGGCTAAAATATAGGTAAGTTTTTTATTTTTTATTATATTTCTTGATACAATGTAAGGTGATTAAAAGATGGCTGACAAACCAAAACAATTACAATTAAAAGTTCATGAAGCTGTACAGGACGATGTAAATAAAGGCATAGTAAGGATAGACACTAGTTTTATGCATCAGTTAGGCATAAGACCTGGAGATATTGTTGAGATTGAAGGCGATAGAAGAACAGTGGCTATAGCAGATAGGGCATATCCAGGAGATATAGGATTAAATCTGATACGTATGGATGGTATAGTGAGGAGAAATGCTAAGACCGGAATAGGAGAGATGGTCAGTGTAAGGAAAGCAGAAGTGAAGGAAGCTAAAAAGATAATCATCGCTCCAGCTCAAAAAGGCATAGTAGTAAGAGCAAGCCCTGGAACATTTAAGCAAGGTTTGTTAGGCAGGGTGGCTGTCAAAGGCGACATAGTCTCTTTAGGCGGTGCAAAAAGAAGAAAGACTACAACAAGCCATAGCCCTTTCTTTAATGATATATTTGATATGCTTGATGAGAGTATGATGGGTTTTGGTTTTGGTGATATAAAGTTTATAGTTGCAGACTTACAGCCAAAGAATGTTGCAGTGACTATTACAGGCAACACAGAAATAGTGCTTAACCCTGAAGCTGTTGAAGTTGCAGAAGAAAAGATGCTTGACGTGACTTATGAAGATATAGGTGGATTGGATGAGGAGATAAAAAAGATACGAGAGATGATTGAACTCCCTCTTAAGCATCCTGAAGTTTTTGAGAGGCTCGGTATAGAACCTCCTAAAGGCGTCTTGCTTCACGGTCCTCCTGGAACTGGAAAAACCTTGCTTGCTAAGGCTGTTGCAAATGAGACCAATGCCAATTTTAAGGTTATAAACGGTCCTGAAATAATGTCAAAATTCTACGGTCAAAGCGAGGAAAACCTTAGAAAAATATTTGATGAAGCTGAAAAAAACTCTCCTTCTATCATATTTATAGATGAGATAGACGCTATCGCTCCTAAGCGTGAAGAAAGTAAAGGAGAGGTTGAAAGAAGGGTTGTAGCACAATTGCTTTCATTGATGGATGGTTTGAAATCAAGAGGCAAGGTTATCGTTATAGCTGCAACAAACATCCCTAATGCAATAGACCCTGCTCTTAGACGGCCCGGAAGATTTGATAGAGAGCTAGAAATAGGTGTTCCGAGTAAAGAAGGCAGGCTTAACGTATTAAAGATACATACGAGATATATGCCTATAGAAAAAAATGTAAAGTTAAAGTCTTTAGCAGAAATAACTTATGGTTTTGTTGGCGCAGATCTATCTTCTTTAGCAAAAGAGGCTGCTATGGTGAGATTAAGAAAACTGCTTCCTGACCTAAATACAAAAGAGGAAGGCAAACTGCCAAAAGAGTTTTTAGAAAAACTTATCATAAATCATGATGATTTCAAGGAAGCTTTAAAGGTTGTAAGACCTAGTGCTATGAGAGAAGTTTTAGTTGAAGTGCCGAGCCTTGAATGGAAAGATATAGGTGGATTAGAGACTGTCAAACAGGAATTGAAGGAAGCTGTTGAATGGCCTTTGAAAAAACCCGAAGTATTCAGCAGATTGGGCATAAAACCTCCTAAGGGCATTTTGCTTTATGGAGCACCTGGTACAGGAAAGACGCTGCTTGCAAAAGCAGTAGCAAACGAATCAGATGCGAATTTTATACTTGTTAAAGGCCCTGAAGTTTTGAGCAAATGGGTAGGCGAATCAGAGAAAGCTGTAAGAGAAGTATTCAAGAAAGCCAGACAAACTTCTCCTACAATAATCTTTTTTGACGAAATAGACAGTATAACTCCTGCTAGAAGTTTAAGTTCAGACAGTCAGGTTTCTCAGCGTGTTGTCAACCAGATTTTGACCGAGATGGATGGTTTGGAAGAATTGCATGATGTTGTTGTTATTGCTGCAACCAATCGTCCCGATATGCTCGATACAGCCTTGTTAAGGCCTGGCAGGTTTGACAGGATAATACTTGTAGAGGCTCCTGACTTAGATACAAGACAGAAGATTTTTGAGCTTCACACAAGCACTATGCCTTTGGCAAAAGATGTCGACATTAAAAAACTGTCGAAAGACTGCGATGGTTGTTCAGGTGCAGACATAGAAGCTATATGCAGAGAATCTGCTATGCTTGCATTAAGGGAAGATATTAAATCCAAAGAGGTAAGTATGAAAAATTTTGAGCAGGCTATGCAGTCTATCGCTCCAAGCATAACAAAAGAGATAAATGACGCATACAAAAACTTGAAAAAACAGTTTACATCAGCTAAAGCAAAAGAGATGGAAAAAGAGAAGCCTAGTTACTACGGCTGATTCTTGTTTTTTTTATTTTTATATTTTTAATGCCCCTGATTTCATAAAAATCAGAGATTTTTAAGACACAAAAAATATTTTAATATTTTTTACTGTATTGAACAGTGGTGATCACAAACTATTGACATATATTCTCTTTTACAACAATATTATTAAACCAGATGTTTCATTATATCTCTTATGTGGTTCAAAAATCTTGGCTTTACTGAACATCCTTTGGATGTGCGTTCTAATCCTAATCTGATAGGTGTAGATGATGTCGAAGATATGCTTGTCAATTACATCAAGCAGGGTCAAATATGTCTTTTATCTGGATTTACTGGCAGCGGAAAAACATCTATGCTTGAAAGGCTTAGGAATAATCCAGGATTAAAAGATTATAATTTTGTTTTTCTTAGTGCAGACAGGATGAAGCCAGAGCACGACATAGAAAAAAATCTTATGCAGCAAAGATCTTTTTTGGAAAGATTGACTAGAAAAAAACCAAAGAATTATGTTATACTTTTGGATGAGAGTCATGAAGTTTCAAGGTATGTTACTGAAACGATAAAAGGTTTCTGGAACAATTCCCAAAACAAGAATGATTTAGGCATACACAGCGTAGTGATATCTCAGATAGATAACAATCTTCATACTAATTTCTCTGGCAGTTTTAAGGATAGAATAGGAAATAAGATGATAAAGATGAAGAAACTATCTCATGAAGAGCTTAAGCACGTCCTGAGAATAAGATTGAACACAAAAGATAAAAATTACTTGGAAAGTTTCGATAAAGATGCCTTAGATCTTCTTATTATAAGTTCAGGCGGAAGCGTGAGAGCTTTGCTTGATATGACTAATCATATATTCATGTATTTGGATAAATATGGAGATGATAATCCTGTGCTTAAAGGCGAAAGGATAACTAAACCCATGGTATTCAATATATTATCCACAATGGGTATAAAAATCGTTGATGATGAAGTTTCTCCATATGACGACCTTAAGACCAGCAACAGGCTTCAGGAAGCTGTTAAGATAATAGATGGTTTAGGTGCTTTCA
The DNA here is from genome assembly GCA_964434475.1 of uncultured Methanosarcinales archaeon. Taxonomy (GTDB): domain Archaea; phylum Nanobdellota; class Nanobdellia; order Woesearchaeales; family CAYSVS01; genus CAYSVS01. Next base: position 20,537 of record CAYSVS010000013.1, on the reverse strand, counting down.
ACACTCTGCAATTAGCGAAAGCATTAAACACAAACATGTCTAATGCAAGAAGCATAATTCGTGATCTGAGGAAAAACAAGGCCATAATATTTTCGCATAAGCAAAAGAAAAAGAAATACTGGGTGCTGGCTCCTAGAATAAGGCATGAGCTGGTTGAGAGTTAATATGCCCTATCTTAAGAAAAATATAAAAATAGAAGGATATTCTATTCTCTTATGATGTCTGCTGCAAATATAAACAAGATAACCCGATTCTTGAACAGTACTCTAAGAATTAAGGAAATAAAAGATTCCAGCAGAAATGGTACTCAGGTAAAAGCCTGTACGAAAATAAACAAGATAGGATTTGCTGTAGATGCCTGCTTAAGCACTTTTGATAAGGCTAAAAAGCAGAAGTGCGATCTATTGATAGTGCATCATGGTCTGCTGTGGAAAGGTGCAAAAGATACAACAGGATTAATAAAAAAAAGGATACAATTTTTGAGAAAAAACAAGATTAGCTTATACGCAGTACATCTTCCTTTGGACAAACACGAAATTTATGGAAATAATGCACAGTTATGCAATATTCTTGATCTTAAAAGATTAAGGCCTTTCGGCAGTTATAATGGTGTCAAAATAGGTTTTGCAGGATACTTCAAAAAACCAGTGTCAATAAATCATATTGCAAAAAAACTTAATAGGAGACTTAATACTAAATGCAGGAACTTAAGCTTTGGAAGAAAAAAGATCCGATCTATAGCGATAGTTTCTGGCGGGGGAGCATCAGAGATGAATCAATCTTTGAAGTATGATTGCTTTCTGACAGGCGAGATTATGCATCACATATATCATGAAGCAAAAGATTTAAATCACAATATTATGGTTGCAGGTCATTATGCAACAGAAACTGTCGGAGTTAAGGCATTGATGAATTTGATAGAAAAAGCATTTAAAGTAAAGGTAGTTTTTATAGATAATCCTACTAAAACATAAAGGTGTAAAAATGAAATATGACTTTGGAGATAAGGTAAAAATAATGGCTGATAAGGATTACAAAGGTATATTGGTCCAATCTTCTGATAAAGATACGACAATAGTTAAGTTAGATAGCGGTTATAATGTAGGTATCGAAAATAAAAAGATAAAAAACATTCTGCTTATTGAAAAAACTAATGCAAAAAAAATAGAGTCAGGAAAAGTAATAACAAGAAAAAACTTGCCTACAATCTCAATATTGCATACAGGCGGAACTATAGCAAGCAAAGTAGACTATAAGACTGGTGCTGTTGCAGCAAAGTTTAAACCAGAGGAATTACAGGCTATGTTTCCTGAATTGGCTGATATCGCTAATATAAAATCAAGACTGATAGGAAATATGATGTCTGAAAATATGCGGTTTAAGCATTACAATATTATTGCGAAAGAGATTGATAAAGAGATAAAAGATGGAACAGATGGGGTAATTATAACTCACGGCACAGATACTTTGCATTATACTTCTGCAGCACTTTCATTTATGCTTGAAAACTTGCCAATTCCTGTAATGCTTGTAGGTAGCCAAAGAAGTTCTGATAGAGGAAGCAGTGATGCTGCTATGAATCTTATCAATGCAGTATATTTTGTATCAAAAAGCGATTTTGCAGAGGTTGCATTATGTATGCACAATTCATCAGAAGACAATTATTGCGCTATCTTGCCAGGTACAAAAGCAAGAAAGATGCATGCTTCAAGAAGAGATGCATTCAAGACTATCAATACTTCTCCTATAGCGTTGGTTGACTATAAAAAAGACGAAATAAAATTACTTAACAAAACTTACAATAAAAAGTCAAAATCAAAAATAATTATTAAACCTTTCAAGGAAAATTTAAGGATAGGAATCTTAAAGCAATATACTAATATGTATGATGATGAATTTTTATTTTACAAAAAGTACGATGGATTAGTTATAGAAGCAACTGGATTAGGCAACCTACCTATATCTGAAGACGATTACTCTAATGAAAACAAAAAAATATTCGACGCTTTAAAACAACTGACAAAAAATACTGTTATTGTGCTTTCGCCGCAAACGATTTTCGGAAGATTAAACTTAAATGTTTACGAAAATGCAAGAAGACAGCAGGACATTGGAATACTTGGAAATGATAATGATATGACTACTGAAACAACATACATCAAACTTGCATGGCTACTAAGCAACTATAAAAAAGAAGAAGCAAAAAGATTAATCTTAACAAATCTCCGAGGAGAATTAAGCAAAAGAACTGAGTTTGAAGAGGAGTTTGTTTAAATGACCAAAATGTCTCTTGATTATAAGAAAATAGGCTTGAAATGCGGGATTGAAATACATCAGCAATTAGAAGGCAAAAAATTATTCTGTGACTGCCCTACTACATTGAGAGATGATGAACCAAACATAAAAGTCAAACGTTATCTAAGAGCTGCAGCAGGTGAAACTGGAGAGATAGATATTGCGGCAGCGCAGGAACAAAGAAAACAAAAACATTTCATATACGAAGCATATAAGGATACAACTTGTTTGGTGGAACTTGATGAAGAACCGCCGCATTCAATGAATAAAGAAGCATTAAACACTGCATTACAGGCAGCATTGATGTTAAAAGCAAAGCCAGTAGACACTATCCAAGTAATGAGAAAAACTGTTGTAGATGGTTCAAATACTAGTGGATTTCAAAGAACTGCATTAGTTGCAGCAGATGGAATTATTAAACTTGAATCCGGAGATGTCAAAGTGCCTACTATCTGTTTAGAAGAAGACGCAGCTAAAATTATAAAAAAAGATGCAACACATACAATATTCAGATTAGACCGATTAGGAATACCTTTGATTGAGTTTGCAACTGATCCTGACATACACACTCCTGAACAAGCAAAGGAAGTGGCAGCATACATAGGAATGATATTGAGAAGCACAGGTAAAGCAAAAAGAGGTTTAGGTACGATAAGGCAGGATGTAAACGTAAGTATCAAAGGCGGCAACAGGATTGAGATCAAAGGAGCTCAAGACCTAAAAAGCATTCCTCTTTTAGTTAAAAACGAAGCAAAAAGACAGCTTGCATTATTGGAATTAAAAAACGAACTAAATAACCTAAAATTTAAGGAAATAAACAAGTTAGATACAATAGACTTCACAAAAACTTTCAAAAATACAAAATGCAATTTCGTAAATAAAGCAATAAAATCAAAAAACAGTGTAATTGGATTCAAATTAGAAAAATTCAACAAACTTCTTGGAAAAGAGCTGATGCCTAAGTATAGATTTGGTACTGAGTTAGCAGGACATGCAAAAGTATTTGGTTTTGGCGGAATCATACATTCTGATGAAAATTTAGAAAAATACAAATTTTCTGATAAGGAAATAAAAGAGGTTAAAGCAAAATTAAAGATTGGTCCAAATGACGCATTCATACTTGTTGTAGGTAATGAAGACAAAGCTAAAAATATGATAGAGCATGCGTTATTACCTAGAATAAATCAGACATTGTTTGGTGTACCCAAAGAAGTAAGAAAAGCCAATCAAGATGCGACATCTACTTACTTAAGGCCTATGCCTGGTGCTGCAAGGATGTATCCAGAAACTGATGTGAAACTAGAAAAACCAGATACAAAAGAGATAAAGCTTCCAGAACTTATAGAAGAAAAGATAAAAAGATTCCAAAAACTAGGTTTAGGCAAAGATTTGGCAACCTTAGCAGCTAAATCTGAACAAGCTCCAGCTTTTGAAAAGTTTATAAAAGAGTTCAAGAACATCAAGCCCGCATTTATTGCAGAAACTTTATTATCTACTCCTAGAGAGATCAAACGTAAATTCAATGCAGACATAGACAAGCTTACTGAAACAGAATTCGAAGAAATATTTAGGCATCTTGACAAAGGCGAGATAACAAAAGACAGCGTGATAAACATTCTACTAGATTTCTGTAATTCCAAATTTGTAAGCATGGATGCATACAAGCCTATGTCTGAAGAAGAATTAAAATCTGAAATAAAGAAGATTATCGAAGCAAATAAAGATATACCCTTTAACGCATTGATAGGAAAGACTATGGCTAAACTTAAAGGCAAAGCAGATGGCAAGAAAATTGTTCAAATATTAAAAGAACTTTCTTGATGTCCTCTTTCTTCAATTTATTATTATTATTGTTAAATTATAAACCTATGTAATACCCTTAACTTGCTACGACGGGTAGTTAGATTTTAGGAATTTTTATTGATTTTTTTCTGAATTTCCATAAAAAAACAACTGTTTTTATAATTATCTTCCTGTAAAGTACATACTTGCGCATATTGTTATCTTAAAGACATAAAAGAGTACATTTTGCTAGGGGTATTTTGCAGTTTGCAGCAATCTTTCACATAATAAAAAACTTTATAAAACAGTTATTAAAACTCAAATCTATAATCAAATATAATCTGATGGAGGATTGAGTAAAAAATGAAATATGTATACGCGTTCGACGAGGCTGACGCAAGCATGAAACAACTTCTTGGCGGTAAAGGAGCTAATTTAGCTGAGATGACAAAACTAGGCATTCCTGTGCCTTTCGGTTTTACTATAACAACAGAGGTTTGCGATATATACAACAAAAATGATAAGAAATATCCAGAAGGTATGATGGAACAGATTGAAGAAAACCTGATAAAAGTTGAAGAAAAAATGGGTATGAGGTTTGGAGACAGTGAAAATCCTTTGCTGTTCTCTGTGAGAAGTGGAGCAGCTGTGTCTATGCCAGGTATGATGGATACTGTCCTTAACCTTGGTTTGAATGATACGACTGTTCAAGCTTTGATAAAAAAGTCTAGCAATCCTAGATTTGGTTATGATGCTTATAGAAGATTTATACAGATGTTTGGAAACGTTGTTATGGGTATGGCCCATCATGATTTTGAAGAGGTGCTGGATAAGAAAAAACAGACAAAAGGCGTGGAATATGATACTGAACTAACAGCAGACGATCTTAAAGATTTAATTTCTGAATATAAGCGGGTTGTCACTGAAAAAACAGGAAAAGAATTTCCTGATAATCCTAAAGAACAATTGAAATTAGCCATAGATGCTGTTTTCAGTTCCTGGAACAATCCAAGAGCTATAACTTATAGAAGAATCAATGATATAAAAGGCTTGATTGGAACAGCTGTAAATGTACAGGCTATGGTTTTCGGGAATATGGGTGAAACTTCAGGAACAGGTGTTTGTTTCACAAGAGATCCCAGCACAGGAGAAAAAACATTTTATGGAGAATACTTGATGAACGCTCAAGGTGAAGATGTTGTTGCTGGAATAAGAACGCCAAAAGAGTTAGAGACACTTAAAGAGCAGAATCCAGAGATATATGATCAACTGGTAGACATAAAAGACAAGCTTGAACACCATTATGAAGATATGCAGGATATGGAATTCACAATCCAAGAAGGAAAGTTGTATATGCTTCAGACAAGGACTGGAAAAAGGACAGCGAAAGCTGCTGTAAAGATTGCTGTTGATATGGTAAATGAACAATTAATAGATGAAAAGACAGCGATTCTTAGGGTAAAACCCAACCAATTGGATCAATTATTGCATAAGCAGTTGGACCCTATAGCAAAACAGCAAGCAGAAGTGATGGCAAAAGGACTGCCTGCTTCTCCTGGTGCTGCTGTAGGTAAAGCAGTATTTACAGCAGAAAAAGCTCATGATATGGCTCAACAGGGCGAAAAAGTAATATTGTGCAGGACTGAAACATCTCCTGAAGATATTGAAGGGATGAATGCTGCTCAAGGTATCCTGACAAGCAGAGGTGGAATGACAAGCCATGCAGCAGTTGTTGCTAGAGGTATGGGTAAATGTTGTGTTGCAGGCTGCGGAGATGTCATAGTTAATGAAAAGGAAGCATTCTTCAAAGTAAAAGATAACATAGTGAGGGAAGGCGATTATATTACTCTAGATGGAACAACAGGAGAGGTTATGCTTGGCCAGGTTCCTGTAATCGATCCTGAATTAAGTGGTGACTTTGGAATATTGATGGAATGGGCTGATAAACATAGAAGATTAGGAGTTAGAACTAACGCAGATACTCCTAAAGACAGCAAGGTTGCAAGAAACTTTGGTGCAGAAGGTATTGGTCTTTGTAGGACAGAGCATATGTTCTTTGAAGGTGAGAGGATAAAAGCAGTAAGAGAGATGATCTTGTCAGAGGATTTAGAGGGTAGGAAAAAAGCATTGGCAAAATTACTACCTATACAGAAATCAGATTTTATGGGGATATTCAAGGCTATGAAAGATTTACCTGTAACGATAAGGTTGTTGGATCCTCCTTTACATGAATTCCTTCCGCATGAAGATAAAGATATACAAGATCTTGCAACAGAGTTAGGCTATAGTCTTGAGAAGATAAAGTCTATAATTGAATCTTTGCATGAACAGAATCCTATGCTTGGTCATAGAGGCTGCAGGTTAGCGATAACCTATCCTGAGATTGCAGAGATGCAGACTGAAGCGATAATATCAGCAGCTTTAGACTGCAACAAGGAAGGCATGGATGTTGTTCCTGAAATAATGATTCCTTTAGTTGGTCATGAGAATGAACTTAAGATTCTTAAAGGGCATGTGGATAATAAAGCAAGAGATTTGATTGAAGCATCTGGCACTGATTTGAAATACAAGGTTGGAACTATGATAGAGGTTCCAAGAGGAGCATTGACTGCTGATGAAGTTGCTAAACATGCAGAATTTTTTAGCTTTGGAACCAATGATTTAACTCAGATGAGTTTTGGCTTTTCAAGGGACGATATTGCAAAATTTCTGCCTGAGTACTTGGGTAAAGGTATTTTGGAAAAAGATCCTTTTGCAGTATTGGATCAGGATGGAGTTGGACAATTGGTTAAGATGGCTGTTGAAAAAGGAAGGCAGACAAAGCCTGACCTAAAGATAGGTATCTGCGGAGAGCACGGTGGAGAGCCAAGCAGTGTTGAATTCTGTCATAAGATGGGTTTAGATTATGTAAGCTGTTCACCTTTCAGGGTGCCTATAGCAAGATTAGCCGCAGCTCATGCAGTTTTAAAGAACGAATAAGTTTTTTAAATACTCTTTTTTTTCTTTATTTTTATGGATTTAATAAAGTTAAACTCTTTTGAGAATGTAGAAAACATGCTTGAGTTAGAAAATTCTTTAGTATTCAAGGAATCTGATTCAAACTCTAGTATAGTGATAGCAGCTCCGCATCATATCAACAATGGTCAAAAGATCATGTATGATAATTCTAACGGCAAAAAATATGGTGATCCTAATACTGGTGTTGTAGCTTACAAGATTGCTCAAAATATAGATTGTAATCTTATTATTTATGTCAAGCCTGACCACGATGCAAATAAGATAGATGGCTTATACTGCAGAAGAATTCTTGATTTTCATCCTAAATATCTTATAGAAATACATACTCATTGGAAAAATGGAAAATCAGGCAGAAAACTTACTGACAAAGATATTGAAATTTCTTCTGGTTCACAAATAGGCAGCTATTTTTCAACACGTTTTGCTCAAAAACTTCAGGAAAAGATGCTTGATATTAAAGTTGATGGAGATTATTCAAAGATATTCTATAAGGCAAGTAGAACCTATTCTCTTAAGATGTGCAGAGAAAAAGGAATAATGCCTTTGCATATAGAGATATATAAGGATCTTATATCTGATGAGAATAAGGGATTGCAGTCTTCAACCATATCATCTATATCCAAAACAATTGAAAATTTTCTTATCTAATAATTTCATATTCTTTTTTGTCTGGAATAAAATAAGCTTTAATCCATTTTAAAATAGTTTTAAAATATCCTTGTTTTTCGAATCTTCTCATAGATGTTTTGATATATTCATCTTTTATGATCTTAATTCTCCCATACTTTTTTGCTTTATGTAGTAATTGTGTATCTTCACCTATGTTTACTTTTTCATCAAATCCCTTGATTTTTTTAAAAAGGTCTTTTCTTATGAATGTTAATCCATTAGGGCATTTGTTTATGCTTGAGATAAAGTTTGTAATTGACCAAAACAGTTTATCTTTTGTCCTGTTGCCTATTGGCCAAGTTCTGCATATTCCTGCTGCGTATTTTTTTGACTCTTTCGATATAGCTTTTAACAATCCTCTGCTGACAGTTGAATCAGCATCAAGAAAAACCAATACTTCTCCTTTTGCAGCTCTTGCTCCTGTGTTTCTTGCTAATGATATGCCTTTTTCTCTTAATTCAAAGACTCTAGCATATTTATTTGCTATTTTTGAAGTATTATCTGTACATCCGTTTGCGGCAACTATCAATTCATAATCCGTGAATTTTGAGTTTTTGATAGAAGCCAATGTCTTTTCGATATATTTCTCTTCATTGCATGCAGGTATGATTATAGATATCATCTTACCAACTCTAGATATATGCTTGCCCATAGCATACTTTCATCCGATGTATAAAATGATTTTTTGTATATTGTGCCATCTGTATTAAATACCTCTAAAAAATTTTGGTGTTTCTCTATGGCTTTCTTATAATTTTCAAGATATTTTTTTGCTAACTTCTTATCGAACATATTGACTGTCTTGATAAAACATGCTCCAAGATGCATCCATATTGTTGTTCCTTCATAGTTCGATGCAAATAATGCCGGCCAAAACATCTCTTGATGCTTATGTCTATGCCGTGTATATTTCAAAGGCCATGGCTTGTCAAGATTGTTTTCCTGTATCTTTTTCAAGCACCTTTGAAACATCTTTTTGTCTGTAAAATTTCCAGTCCAGAAAGGAAATACATTAGCATCTCCTGCAACATATTTATGCTTGGAAAGGTCATCTAAAAAATATTCTCCTGTCCAGAACAATTTCTTATGGATGTTTTTAAAATTATATTTTTTGAAAGGATTGTTGAATTTAAGTTTATCTAACTCCCTTGAAAGCATAAATATCATGCTGTTGTTATACATTGAACTTGTTCTTATATAATGGTCTTTCATTGAAGAGAAATGCTTATCTTGACGTATGATTCCTTTTTCTTTGTCAAACGCAGTTTCATACGCCTTCAATACTTTTTTTTCGATAAATGATTTGTATTTTTTGATGATTTTTTTATCATCCAGCAATCTCAAGCATCTTGTTATATATGCTGTAGATTCAGGAGTATAGCATGGGAAATCTAAAGGATATCCTTTTGGAGTTATCTGCGTGGTTATTCTGTTGTGCTTCTCAAAAATATCAAGAGCGTATTGCAGTGTTTTACTTACTTTTTCTTTATATCCCAGATTGATGAGGCTTTCGCAGCACATGCCAAAGTCTCTTGTCCAGAATTGGTTGTAATTTCCTCCACCTGTCTTAAAGAATCTTCCGTTCCAGCAATTGTCAACAATCTGCCTGCAGATCTGTTTGTCATCTCCTTTGTATCTTTTATATCTGCTGAATTTAGTTTTAATAGAATACTTTACAAACCTTAACGCCTCTTTAATTTGATGTAATGAATCCATATAAATCTTCTCATTGATAATAAACGGGCCAGGGAAGATTCGAACTCCCGATCTATAGCTTAGGAGGCTTACGATAGAAGGCATTTATCGCACTTCATTATCGCCCTATCCAGGCTAGGCTACTGGCCCATAACTCTCAAGAAAACAAGTTTATTTAAAAATCTTTTGACAAACGTTGGTTTTAAAAACAATCTCTTATTTTAGTATAATATGTATGAACTAAAAAGATTGTGCGAGGATTTCATAGTACACGAGATAACAAGTGTTAAACCTAAAGATAGCGGTAAATACATATACTTCTGGCTGACTAAAAAAAACTATGCATTAATCAAAGCATTGCAGACAATTGCTAATGTATTGCACATCAAACTGAAAAACATTGGATTTGCAGGCACAAAAGACAAGAAAGCAGTAACAAAACAATTGATATCAATATATGGTACTACTAAAAAGAAGATTGAAAGATTGGAACTAAAAGACATTTTTTTAGAATTTTATGGATATGGAGATGAACCTATATCTTTAGGCAATCTTGAATATAATGAATTTATAATAACTATAAGAAATATAGATAAAAAGCCAATTACAGAAAAAACAGGATTTATAAATTATTTTGGTGAACAGAGATTTTCAAGAAATAATTCAGAAATAGGTAAATCTTTCATAAAAAAAGATTTCAAACAAGCTGTTGAGCTTATACTTGAATCAGATGGATATTATGAGAATGATGTTAAAAGATCCATAATAAAAAACCCTAATAATTTTGTTGGAGCTATTAGGCTTATTCCTAAAAAGATATTAAAGATGTTTGTACACGCTTATCAAAGCAAATTGTGGAACTTAACAGCAGATTATTGCATTAAAAACAAAAAGGATGTTGATAAAATACCTCTTGTTGGTTTTGCTACATATTTGGAAGATGCTAATGTTTCTGATTTTATCGAACAAAAATTAAAAGAAGACAAGATAACATTAAGAGATTTCATCATTCCAACAATTCCTGAACTATCATCAGAAGGAACTTTGAGAAAATTTAAAATAAAAACAAAAATAAATATTCAAGAATACATAGATGATGAATTGAATAAAAATAAGAAAAAAGCAATAATAAAATTTAAGCTTCCTAAGGGAAGCTATGCAACTGAAATAATAAAGCAATTATTCTGAAACTGCCTTTATCGTATCCTCGTAGATATTCTCAATATCTTGTTCTGTGTCTACATCAACAATCATATTTTTATCTTTATATAAGTTTATCAAAGGTGCTGTTTTTTCTTCATATACCTTTAGTCTGTTTTCTATAGCTTCTGGTTTGTCATCATCTCTTTGGAACAGTTCTCCTCCACATTTATCACAAACACCTTTTACTTTAGTAGGAATGTTTCTTATATGATATATAGCTCCGCATTGTTTACAGACTCTTCTTCCTGATAGTCTGTCTATCAATGTTTTATGACTAACAGTAAAATTCACCACTTTATCTATTTTCATATCACTATTATCGAGCGCTTCTGCTTGCGGTATTGTTCTTGGAAAACCATCTAGAATAAAACCTTCCTGGCAATCTGGTAGAGATATCCTTTTTTTCAAAAGGTCTATGGTAATAGTATCAGGAACAAGTTCTCCTTCATCTATATACTCTTTAGCTTTTTTTCCTAATTCTGTTTCAGCTTTAATTTCGGCTCTGAAAAGATCGCCTGTAGATATCTGCACCATATTCTTCCTTTCTGCAAATATCTTTGCTACTGTGCCTTTGCCCACTCCTGGAGGACCTAAAAATATAAGATTCATATTATCACCTTATCTTTGATTTTTATAACTGGTATTTAAAACTTTTTAAGAAAAATAACTATCCTGTGAGCTTTATACTCCACAGTATATTTGCGCTGAATTTCATTTATAAGTCGATCTTATTTATTATCTTTGATGGCTGGAGACTGCGCAATTTTTTATTTGATTAACCCCTAATAATTATATAGATTATATAGCTTATGTAAATTAAAAGAAATGTAGCTCCTTGCCACTTTTCTAGTTTGTGTTTTTTACCCAAAAACATAAATAAAAATAGTAAGAAAGTTGCAAATAGTAAGATAATTAAATCAATCCTTATAAATTCTGAAAATCTTAACGGATTAATAATTGCAGTTAAACCTAACACCCAAAATATATTAAAAATATTGCTTCCAACTATATTACCCACACCTAAATCAACATTTTTCTTCAACACAGCAACAACAGAAGTTATTAATTCTGGCAAGGATGTGCCTGCAGCAATTATTGTTGATGAAATAAGAAATTCACTCAATCCAAATGTTCTTGCAATAATAACTGCTCCATCAACAGTCCATTTACCTCCTAAGAATAGTCCAATTACTCCTCCAATAATCATTAATGAAATTACTAAATTAGAATGTTTTTTTATTTCAAGATCATTAGAAGATTTTTTTATTTTCATATCTTTTTTTGTCATTTCAAAGATATAATACAGAAAAATTGAAAAGAATAATATAAGAATAATCCCGTCTGTTCTTGAAAGAAAATCTCTGCCAGATTTGTTTAAAAGAGATGATATAGAGAAGACTAATAATACTAAAACTGCGAGAAAAGAAAAAGGTATCTCTTTCCAAGTTGTGCCTTTTTTAATTTTTAAATTTGTAATTAGTGCTACAATTCCCAAGATTAAAAGAGTATTTGCCATACTGCTTCCAATTATGTTCCCAAAAGCTATATCTCCACTTCCTTTTAATGAAGCAATAATATTAACTATTAATTCGGGCATAGATGTTCCAAAAGCAACAATTGTTAACCCTATAACTATTGATGAAACTCCAAACTTTTTTGCTAAAGATGAAGAACCATCAACAAGATAGTCTGCAGATTTAATTAGTAACGCAATTCCTGCAACAAATAAAATATATTCTATCATTTTTCTTTTTGTATTCTTAAAATCAATTTGATTTAAAAGTTTATGCTTTTTAGTGCGCTGTCTTGGCAGGAGATATGTATTAGAGATTTAAAAATTTAGCAGAAGAAAAATTCGACTTAATACCTATTCTGTGAAATAAAACTTTCGTTAAATCGCGTATTATTTGATATGAACTGACATATGGGTTGCGTATTCTTCATCATCTCATAAAAAAATAACATATTTATTATAAAATTATTAAAAATCATTTATAAATATTCCAACTACAATATCTGCATTTAAATTGATAGATTAGAGTAAATTCGTGTTGGCTAAAAACTGAAAAATAACTTTCAAAAAACGATAGATATAAATAAGCTAAATGTATAATTCTATAAGGTATAAAGAAGGGATAAAATGATTGAAGAAGGAACAACAATCGACCAGTTATGTTTTTGGAAGAAGATTGAATTAAAAGACAAAGAGAAACAATACAAGAAAGAGCTATATGCTACATTCAGTGAGGATACTAAATGTGCGAAGTGTGACGGCTATAATACAGCTTATACAGCTTGTAAAGATTATTTAAAGATATGAAATATGAAAACAATAGCTAAGACTTTAGGTTTTAATCAGGCAGCAGATTCCAAAATTATGTAGATTTAGGAAAGAAAGAAAACAGACACGTTTTATGACTAAGTTCTGTGCAAATTTTATTTATATTAACTAATCTGTTTGTTTTTTTCATTTTATTGTTTTTATAAGAAATAATAGGATATAAACATTATTTAACCATTTTTGTCTTATTTTATATGTGAAATAAAAAAAAGAGATATAATGTAGGAATAAAAGCCTCCGGTGGGAACTGCACCCACGACCTGCAGATTGCTTGCATAATTGCTACAAGTCTGCCGCAATAGCTACTATGCTACGGAGGCGTAGATTTGATTTGCGTGTCAACCGAGCGTAACCAGTTGATTGGTATGCTGCGGAGATGTATTCCAAACTTTGAAAATCCTTATCTCTTTAAAAAACTTACTCTTTATTAAGAATTTTATTTAGTTTCCTTCATATTCTAAATGACGAAATATTAAACCATAACTTTTGTCTGTGTTTATTTAATAAATATAAAAAAATGGCCTAATGCCATGAATATGAAGGATGGAATGGTTCTAATTTCAATTCTGGCAGGAATCCTTTCATATTTAGATATTTCTTTACTAGGCCTTGTAGTTGGTATATCTCTCTATACAAAAGTCTTTTATGGTCTTCGAGATTAGTGTGAAATATTCTGTTTTTATACATGTCAGGAAAATGTTTCAGTAGCCAATGCTTTTTCCACTCACCTTCGCTTAGTTCAACCCATGATAAAAAGGTCATCTCAACCTCGCCTTTTTCTGCCTTGAATTTCTTGCCTTCATGCATTATCTCTGTAGATGCCATACCTATTATGTGGAATTTTATCCTTAGTTTATATTTTATATATTTTGAACTATCTTTTGAGACGTCCCACCATATCCAATATTCGCTTGCTCCTTTTTCTGTTTTTTGCCCATAAAAAGTTTCATGCTGTTTAGGATCTTTCCAATCTTTATCAAGAATCCATTCATGTATGAACTTATATAGGTTTTTCATACTGAATATATCTCTATACTTTACCCTGAAACTTGCAGCGACCAATCTGGGTTCTTGCTTATGTGAATAAGTACTTACTAGCGGTTTAGCCATCAATAAAATAATTTGCAATGATATTTATAAACGTTTTGGTAGCAGTCCTATAGATTGAAGCCCTATCTTAGAAAAAGTGAACAGATCTAGCGGCTTTGACTTTACTTTTATTCTGTTTTTCCTTATCGCTTCAAGAACATCATCTTTTTTTGGTTCACAATCCAGCAAAGAATAGGTTTTGTTGAACTGGATATATCTGTGTGCGTCGCTTGTTCCTACTAAAGGTTTATTGAATCTTTTTGCTGCTTTTACTGCTTTTTTATTAAAATTTAAGTATTTAGTATAAAAATGCGAATATTCTATGGCATCAAACTTGTTTATATTATCTATCAAACTTTTTTGCAGACAATTCTTTCTAGGATAGAATGCATGAGGCGCTATGATCAATGCATTCTCTTCTCTTAATCTGTCCAGATATTCAAAACGAGGTTTTTTTTTTGAAAATCTTTTATATAAGTCCAGAGGTGCATTGATTATAAGCACTTCTTTTCCTTCTACGACCGCTTCAGTTCCTGGAATAAGCAATATTCCTTTTTTATGTGCGAATTCTTTTATGTCTTTATTAAAAAATATGCTTGTGTGGTTTGTTATCGATAATATTTTATATCCTAGTTTAGCGCAGAATTTTATCATCTCTTTGCTGTTATATCTTATTTCCTTTCTGTCCAAAGGATCTTCTTTCGTATGTATATGAAAATCTGACTTTATCATCTTATTTGATTTTCTTTTTAAGTTTATAAATTGTTTGGGAAAACTTTTTAAAACTTCTGTGGATACGTTCAATGAAAATGCAGATAGGTGTAGTAGGTAAGGCAAATGTTGGGAAAAGTACGTTCTTTAAGTCAGCTACTTTAGCAGAGGTGGAAATAGCGAATTACCCTTTTGCAACCATTAAGCCTAATACAGGAGTGGGCTATGTAAAAATAGACTGTGTCGACAATTTCTTTGAAACCCAATGTAATCCAAGGGAAGGATTTTGTATAAAGCATAAAAGATTTGTTCCTGTGCAGATGATAGATGTTGCCGGACTTGTTCCTGGCGCACATAAGGGTTTAGGCATGGGAAACCAATTTCTTGATGATTTAAGGCAGGCTGATGCCCTTATTCATGTAATCGACTGTTCTGGTTCTACTAACGAGAAAGGTGAACCTGTTGATCCTGGCAGTTATGATCCTGCTGTAGATATTAGATTTTTAGAGATAGAGCTTGATATGTGGTATTTAGGCATATTGAAAAAAGGATGGGAAAAATTTGCCCGGCAAGTCCAGCAGGAAAAAGAAGAGATACATAAAGCATTAGCGAAACAATTGTCAGGGTTAGGTGTTGATGAAGACATGGTCAAAGATGTTATTATCAAACTTGCATTGCCGAACGAAAAACCTGCATCTTGGACAGAGGACCAATTGTTGAAATTGTCTGTAGAATTGCGCAAACAGACCAAGCCTATGATAATAGCCTGTAATAAAGTGGATACTCCCAGCGGTAAAGATAATTTTGAAAGATTAAAGGAAGATTTTTCAGATTATATTCTTATCCCTTGCAGTGCGGAGTCTGAGCTTGCTTTAAGGGAGGCTGCAAAAGCGCAATTGATAGAATATGTTCCTGGAGATAATACTTTTAAGATACTTGATGATGATAAATTAACTGAAAAACAGAAACAAGCTTTACGCTTCATCAGGTTAGATGTTTTGGAAAAATTTGGTTCAACAGGAGTCCAGGATTCATTGGATACTTCTGTTTTTAAGCTATTGAAATATATTGCAATATATCCTGGTGGCGTTAACAAGCTAGAGGATTCTGAGGGTAATGTCCTGCCTGATTGTTTCCTTATGCCTCCTGGTTCTACTGCTTTGGATTTTGCATTTCGACTCCACACTGATTTTGGCAAGAATTTTATACGTGCTATAGATGTAAAAACTAAAAGAACAGTAGGGAAAGAGCATAAGCTTAATCATCGCGATGTTATAGAGATTATAAGCGGTAAATAGAATAAGGGATTTTCAATTCACATCGATCGCTTTCATTCCTTTCTTGAGCAAAACTTTTGCCTGGACTTTATTTCTTCCGTCGTTTTTTGCATCATACAGTGCATTATCTGCTTCTTTTATTATGTCTTTTGCATCCATCCCTACATCCATGCATGTCAGTAATCCCATACTTATCGTAATCTTGCCTCCTGGCTGTTTTTCTCCAGAATCAAACTTGTTATTTGCAACTGATTTTACTATCCTGTCTGCAGCGCTCAATATTTCGTTGGGTTTTATTTCAGGAAAAACTATGATGAATTCTTCTCCTCCGTATCTTCCAACTGTATCAACATCCCTTACACATTCTTTTAACAATGATGCTAATTCTTTAAGCAGCTTATCTCCTTTAGGATGTCCGTTATTGTCATTATACTGCTTGAAGTGGTCTATGTCTATCATCGCTACAGATATAGGATGCCCGAACCTTCTGCTTCTTGCTGTTTCTTGTTCAAGAACATCCATAAAGTATCTTCTGTTATAAAGTCCTGTGAGCTTGTCAGTATCTGCAGAATGCTTCATCTGTTCGTATTGTTTAGCGTTAGCTATAGCTATTCCTGCCTGATCTGCGATTATTGAGAACAATTCTATATTTTGCTTAAGCTTATCTCCTGATTCAGAATACATGTTAAGTACTCCAAGCACTTCAAACTGGTTTGTTATGGGTATGCTTATCAAAGCATCATAGATGTTGAAGTTTGATCTTGAATTGAACCTTTTGTCTTTTGATATATTTTCTACTCCTCTTATTTTCCTTGATTTTATGACTTCGTTTGCTATATTGTTTTCGAAATTGGTATAATGCTTCGGCAATGAATTTTCATTCAATGTGTATCTTCTCATAGGGCTTAATGTGACCACTGAACATGTTTTTGCAAAATTGTTTTCTACTATGAATCTTATTATCTCTGTCATTATCTTTTTTATTTCCAAGGTAGAATTTACAACAGAAGAGATTTTTTTTATAGTCCTTAATGCGGAAGTTTTTTTATTGTTCATATGGCTGTGATATATTATTTCTGGTATTGTTTCTGTGATTGATGAAATTATGTTCTTGAATATGTTTATGTCTCTTTCGCTGTACGTCTGTATTTTAGAATATTCTTCTGAAAGTTCTTCTTTGCTTATGCTTAATTTTTTTGACAATCTTTCAAAAAATTCGTTTTCCTTTTCTTTCTTATAGCTGAAGACTATGCCTCCTATCTTTCTGTTGTGTATTGTGATAGGAAATAACATATTCATCAGTCCATGACAGCATTCAAATTCTATATGTTCTTTATTTTGTTCAGATGTTTTTTCCAAGTTAAATTTAAGTTCTTCTTTACATGACATCTTTCCTTTGTTTTTTGATCTTATTATCGTACAATAAAAAGGTATATTTCCGCTGCTGATAATCTCGTTTCCTTGTGTATCTATTGTCCTTATGCTTATTCCTAGTTTTTTTGAGATGCTGTTCTGCAGCTTTTCCCATGCCGCCATATCAAGGTATTTTTTTATATCTTGAGCCATTCGAACAACCTCTTCTTGAATCTTTGTTTATCTTTCTTGAGAAACCTTCCTCCTGCTGCAGGTATATGTCCGCCCCCTCCTGCTTTTTCCAGACCTTTGGCAGCATATTCCAGCATATCGTTCATAGCGACCTTATTGTCTCTTCTTCTCGCGCTTACTGCTATCAAATTTTCCCCTTCCATCTCCTGTACGAGAACTATGGTTTTGTCAGGAAAATCAAAACTCAGCAAAGTGCATAAGTTTGATTTCACAGGATATTTTGGATTTATTTCATAATATATCAGATCTTCTTTAATTTCTGCTTTTTCTTTTAGGTTTGTTCTCCAGAAATCTATTTCTTTTTTAACATCTTCTTTGTACTTTCTTAATTCAGAATTAAGAACCTCTTTATGATTTTTAGCATTATATATTATATCAAAAGCTTTTTCAATCTTATCTATATCAAAGGCTTCAGTACAACTTACAATATCTGCAATTCTTCCCAGTTCTGTATAGAATATGTCTGTTTTCTTTTCAATCTCATATTTTGCCAGTATATTATCTACAAAAAACTTCCATGTTTCGTATCCGCAGTCTCCTATAATTCCTATGCTTGCTATCCAATCAAGCTCTTTTATATCTGCAAGTTTGCTGCATATATCAAAACAAAATTTGGCAGCGCAATACTGTGCAGAATTTACATCCTTGTATATCATATGCGGCTTTATTAACACTATTTTGTTAGAATTTAAGTTTCTATATAGCTTGTGGTGGTCTATTATCAATAATTTGGCAAAATCAGGAATAGTTTCTATTTTGTTTTCTGATACATCTTGGTCAACACTCATGTCTGTAATTATAACTTTGTTTATTCTTTTTTCTTTCAGTTTTTCTAGAGTATCTTTTGATATAAACAATTCTGATGAATTTTGATTAAGTCTTAGGTCAATAGGTTTGTCCCTTATTTTTTGGATAGTTTTTGCAACTATAACTCCGCTGCACACTCCGTCTGGATCTGTGTGGTGGATTACTGCGACCTTGTCCTCTTTTGTTATGTTATTGAAGAAATTCTTTGTCTGATCCAACAGTTCTTTATTTATTAACTCCATAATAATAAAAGAATAAATAATTTGATATAAATAGTTTGTGTTTGTTTAGCTTTTACGCAGCTTTTCTTAAATAATTTTCAAATGCTGTATGTGGCTGTTTTTTTATTGTGCTTGCAAACATTGTAAAGTCATCTGCAATATTGCAGTTATATGTTTTCAAGACGTTTTCCATGTCTGCATAAGTTTTTTCGATTATCTCTTGTGATTTATTGCTCTCTTTTCCGTGTTTTATCAAACTATATTTCAAAAAGTCTTTTGTCGATATCTTTTTTCCGTTTAAATCTAATTCTTCGAAAGAACCGCTTTCATTTTTTAGTTCATATCCTCCGTCTGTAAATCCGAATAATATGTAATCTCCGCTCAATTCTATGTTTTCTATTTTTGATTTTGAATCTGGAGCAAACTCATCAGGAAACATGCCGTAAGGTACTCCGCTGCTTTCTAATTCTTTTATATCTCCTGTTGATTTGTTGTATAATATGATGTTTTCATGTCCTGCATTTGCATAATGTAATCTGTTATCTTTTATCTCTGCAACAAAACCTGTCATGTAGCTTTGTTCGTCTTTCTTTTTTTCGTTAATTTCTTTATCTAATCTTTTATTTAAATCTTCTATGTTATTATATTTAGCAATGACATTTTCAGCAATCTCTCTAACTTGTCTTGCTTTTTCTCCATGTCCTTGAACATCTCCTAAATATATTCCTTTATTTTTGTATGTTCCGCATATATCTCCTGATATTCCTTCTATTGCTTGTTCATACTTTGCAAAGTCTACTGAGTATTGGCAGTGTTCGGTGACTATCCTGTCAGCTTCTACCAATATTTGTGAATATTCCAACGCTTTTTTGTTCATGTCCGGAATATATGATTTAGCATATTGTAAGATTACTGCTCTGATCATATCTTGATTAAAATCATTATTATTTAATATCTCTACAGATGTTTTAAGGTGCTCTTTTAATGGTTCGATTATACTTTGATCTTCGTAGAATGCAACTTTTGATCTTGTTAAGTCTTCTAGGCTATATTTGCCTGTAACTAGTCCTATATCTTTTAAAGCAGCAGTCTGATATAATTGCTGTAATTCCTTTTCGTCGTTTATTCCGTTCTTCATCGCTATTGCTAAAGCTATGTTTGCAACATTTGCGTTATGATGGTATACTTCTTGTATTGCTCTGTATTCGTAGAATTTCTTGTTTTTTATCAGATTATCTATTGCTTCTCTAGCTTCTCCCGATATTTTTTGGTATCTCTTCATATCTAGTTTTTTATATATTCCTTTTTCAGACTGCTGCATATCTTTGCTTAATTCTTGGCTTGCATTCTTTGTTATCTGTTCTAGTGTTTCGTAATCTTTGTCTGGCTTTATTTCTACGCTGTTTTCAATCAATTGTTTTCTTATTAAAGAAGGATAGTTCTTTTCAAATCTTATTTTATTAAATTTTTCAGGGGTTACTCTTTCTCCCTGTCTAAATAAAACTAAGTCTCCTAAATAGACGTCTCTTGTGAATTCTCTTCCTTCTTCTGTTTTTTGATCTTTTTGTTTTTTTATCATTTTGCCAGCCCTTCATATGTTGCTCATACTCTTGCAGTTATATTATAGGTATTGCGAGAATATATATTGTCTGAGGTTACAACTGTTTTGTATATACTGTTCTTTTAAAAAGATGTAATTTTGATTAATTACAAATAGTGTATTGTATTTATTTGCATTGCAACTATTTTCAGTTTGTAATTCTAAATATTATTTAGGGAACTTTGCAAAATTAGCAAAAACGTAAACTCTATATATCTACTTGA
>CAYSVS010000012.1:14237-29140 GCA_964434475.1 uncultured Methanosarcinales archaeon | reverse complement strand
TTTTGATTTCTTGAAATAGATGTTTGCAGGATCATTATGCAATTAATAATCAAATCAAATATCTAGAACCTCTTTTTATTATATATTTTAAAGTCTTTATATTTATAAAGTTTACTGAGAATTCAATTCATTAACAGCCATTTCCACAAAGGAATATATCTTATTTTAATTCCTTCAATATTTTGTATATCCTCAAAGTCATTAGTTATTATTGTTGCATTCTTTTTCTTGAATTGTTTTGCGCATTCTATTATGGACTTCAATTCTCTTTCTTTTGTACTATTATTATTCAAAGAATAACATACTTGTATTATTTGTACAATTTTTTTAGCTTCAGAAACAATAAAATCAACCTCTTTTCCATCTTTTGATTTCCAATAATTTATTTTAATCAATGGTTTTTTGTTAATTTTTCTGTATAATTCCAGATATACTATATTTTCCATCCTTTTTCCGTAATCTTCAATAGAAAATAGATTTAAAAATCCAACATCATCTAGATATATTTTTGGCATAGTTTGTTCTTCTTTGTTTATTGAATAATTATGCTTTTTTGTGGTAAATATGAAAAATGAGTCTTCAAGCATGCTAAAATATTCATATAAGGTATTTTTACTTATTTTTTGACCTTGAGATTTAAAATTAAGAAATGTCTTGTTTAAGCTAATGTCTTTTGATACTGAAGAAACAAGCGAATTTATTAGGTATTTTATTAATTTTGTATTATTTATCTTATATCGGTCAACTAAATCTTTGTAGATAGTAAGTTCAAAATAATCTTTCAGTATTTTCAATTTATCTATTGGGTTTTTTTCAAGCGTTACTTCTGGATAACCCCCGTATCTTAGATATTCTCTGAACATATTAATTATTCTTGCTTCGTCTTTGGTGGTTAACTTATTTAATTCGTATTTTTGACCTTTAAATTTAATGAATTCTTTAAAGGATAGTGGAACAAGATATATAGAAATCGCTCTTCCTCTTAAACTGGTTGCTATCTCTTTACTTAGTAATTTTGAAGAAGATCCTGTTATGAAAATTCTGCATTTTAAGTTATCATATAGGTCTCGTATTGCAGATTCCCATTGGTCTATTACTTGAGGTTCATCTATGAATATAAACAGTTCTTTTTCAATATTTTCTGGAAACAAAGACCAATATATTTTAATGACTTCTTTTACTTCTTTGTAAGATATATCATTCAATAAAGGATTCTCAAAGTTAATATATATGATTTGCGATCGTTTTATGCCTTTATTTTCCAATTCTTTGATTTTGTTAAATAACAAATAAGTTTTCCCAGTTCTTCTAGCACCTATAACTGTCTGTATTTTTTTTGAATCTCCTAGAGATACTTCTCTTTCAATCGCGCTATCAAAAGATGTTTTTTGAAAGTTTAGTAAATGTTTTTTTATTTTTTCAGTATCCATAAGTATTATTAATAGGTAAATAATATATAAATGTTTCCTTTTTCATAGGGAAACTTAGTTATGTGTCGTAGAAGAAGATTATAGATAAAGTTTGTCATTGTAGGTGTACTTTCCACCTTTCATCTCACCAGGACCTTCATAAGTTTCTCCTGATGGGCTTGTGTATGTTGCGCCTTCTGGGATTGTTGCAGTAGCTTCAGGATCAGATAGAGCGTTGGTGAATTCTTCTTGGTTGAATTTGTTTGTAACTCCGTCACCGCCGCCAAAAGGGTCATCATCATTAGAAATAACTATATTTGAAAATATTATTATTATAATTAGAAATATTAAACTAATCTTCTTTTTGTTCATAATAAACCTCTTTTTTAATATTTTATTTTAGTTACATTATCTGTATTTTTAAATAAATATATATATTTTTCATTAGGTTGAATTAATAATGGGTTTATCCAATAACTTGGAAGATTTTTCATCCATTTTTTTAAATAATTTATGTTCTTTGGACCCCCTCTCAATATATCTATCTGCTTTAGTTTGCCGTCATTCTTTTCTGGAGTCTCGCCTTTAAGCAAATCAAAATATGAAAACATGACGATTGAAGGACGCATAAATGAATTTCCATAAAGCTTATCATCTGTAGCCATTCCATCATATCTTGTTTTTTTTGCGTTTATGTTGTCTTCTCTATTATAACACACAAAATTAATCTTGTCACCATATTTTTCAATTAATTTTCTAAAAATTATTGCGTCTCTTTTTGAAAAAGATTCATCACCTAAACTGCCTGGCTTATTTGAATAAAACAATACCATCGCTGGTTTATCTGTCTTAAGAAGTTTGTGCAGATCAGTCCTTCCTCTGCCTTGATATGTTGCATATTTAACATCAGTGCCTGCAAGAATTTCTTCGCAGGTTTTCATAGACATGTATGTCTCAATCTCAGAAGTTGTTATCTGCTCTATCTTTGTTTTTTGTTTGTAGTTCTCTGCACTGTATAAAGGTTTTACATGCTTGGGTCCGCCCAAAAACGCAGCTGTAATCATCGCATAAGCCATTCCTGTAACTAATCCTGTTTTACAATCTTCAATAACATCATCTAATGTCATAATCAGTTATTAAGCTATACGTTCTTATAAAATTAACTGAGAATCAGATCTCTTCGAGAATATTGCTTTTGTCAAATTTAACATTATTCGCCTTTAAAATATCTTCAAAAGCAATGCTGTTTTCGACAGGTATTTTCACTGCTCCGTTGGCAAGCCGCATACCATTAAATTCTTCAAGTATTCCTTTTGTATTTCTTCCAGCAAGGATATAATTAAATTTCACCTTATCTTTATGTTTTAATCCTTTAAGATTATACCAGAATAATGTGCAAGCCTTATAACCCAAAGTTTCGCAGAATTTCATATTTTTAAAGATGCTAATGCCTTCGTTAATTATTCCTGTCCTATTGAAAAAAGCAGGATCAAATAATTCTTTCAACAGAATCTGCTTGATGTCAATCTTAATAGTTATATTATTTAGTTTTGTTTTAATATTTTGAATTTTATCTAATCTTTCTCTAAGTGTGCCAGATAGGAATATCACAGCAATATCTATATCATTAGATTTTTGCTTTCCTTTGACAAAAGAACCATATATGATTATATCAAAAATGGTATTATCTTTTTTCTCAGATTCCAACAATTTTTTTAAGTTTTTCAGCATCTTCCTTCAGCAACTCCGCAGATTCTCTATCCATCTTTTTGGTATAGCTATCCTGATAAAATGGGAAATCTCTGTCTGCAATAGTATATATCTCTGGAAACTTATCTTCTAAAATTCTAAATCTATTCGAATGTGATGATGGAACATATCCTAAATTCTTAAGAATGAATATATCACATAACGCAGCTATAGATTTAAAAAATAATGTGGCTGCACTATTATACTTCTTTGTATTAAATGCATTAATAGCCAATGAAAAATATTCTTCTAAATTTTCTTCAAGTATTTTTTCTTTTTCATTCATGTTGTACATTATAACTTTAAACTATTATTTAAATGTTTTGGTTGTACTTTACATCTTGTTGTACATTACATCTAAAACGTTATTTAGATATTTTTAAGTCGTACTGTACACGCTTATCACAGGACATAAGATGCGTTTGCCTTTATTGTCATGTAATCGCCTGTAAATCTGATATCGCTGGAAGAGGTTTTCATCTTTCGCGCTTGTTATGTACGCTTTTGTAAGTTTGTCTGCAATCATATCAAACTTGCTGTTCTTTATCTAATTCATATTTTATACAATCAGAAGATGAATCATCCATCTCTGTAGTTATGAAAAACAAAACAGATAGTATTGAGAACAAGAAAATGTCTGTTGGCATAATGGAAATATTTAAAAATAACAAATATAAAAAGAAATAAAAAAGAGGTGTTTCAGTATAGTAAAGAATAAATTAGACAATTTTATACAGGCAATAATTCCGCCAGCATTGGTACTGCTTCTTACCTTGACTATAGCTGAACTATTCTATGATTTGACTGCCTATTCTTTATATATAGATATCTTTGACATACTTGTAATAACAATATTTGCTGTTGATCTATACTATAGGTGGTTTGAAACGCCTAAATTTATTCCTTATGTAAAAAAACATTATTTGGATATAATTGCAACTATCCCTTTTAATTACATATTTTTAGGGGTAGAATATCTTACCTTCACAAGAGCATTAAGAGGGGTAAGAGTATTATCAAGAGCTGCAAGATTTGCAAGGTATGCAAGATTTGTAAGATTACTAAGGCTTCCGAGATTTCTTAGGATGCATAAGCACATTAAAAAAGCTGAAATAAGAAAAAAGCAGCCGCATGAAAAGCAGATGAAAGGTGTGCTAAGTTTTAAGGTTATCCTGCTTGTAACCATCAACTCTATAATGGGTACAGGAATATGGTTCTTGACAGCTTCAGGAGCAAAGCATGCAGGGCCTGCTTCCTTAGTATCTTGGGTTATACTCTCAGCTATATCTATATACATCTCGATGTGCTTCTCAGAATTGACTTCAATGTTTCCGAAGGCTGGCGGTGTTTATGAATTCGCAAAACAAACATATGGAAGATTTTGGAGTTTTGTCATTGGCTGGACTACGTCTATAGCAGGAAGCGTGACTATATCTATGCTTTTGCTTGGTGCATTGCAATATATGATACCTATACAATATTCAAAATTCTATGTTCCTATAGCTATAGCTTTAGTGCTTGTCTTTAATTTTGTAGCTTATAGAGGGATGCAGACATCAACATATATGCTTGTAACTTTTGCATTGATAACCTTGGTTACGATAACATCTATAATTGTTCCTGGATTTTTTCATATAAATCTAGATAATTTTACTCCTTTCTTTGTCTTTCCTACTATGAATATTCTGCTGGCCATATTCTTTATAGCAGAAACATTTTTTGGATGGGAGAGTGCTATATTTTTGTCAGCAGAGACAAAGAACCCTAAAAAAGTGATGCCTAAAGCGTTGATATTGGGAACTGTCATAATTGCATTATTCGCATTGCTATTGTCTTTTACAGCTATGGGCGCTATGCCTTGGCAGAAATATGGTGCATCTGCTGCGCCATTAAAGGATTTGGGCAGCTTGTATTTTGGCACTGCAGGCACTATTATTTTCACTATACTTGTTGCAGCGTCTATAATAGGAGCTGTAGCTTCTTGGATAGTAACAGCTCCAAGATTATTGATGGCATTGGCTGAAGACAAGCTTTTTTTTGTGCAGTTTGCAAAGATACATCCAAAATACAAGAGCCCTTATGTATCTATCATTTTTCAAGTATTTATCATATCTTTATTGGTCTATATAGGCTCTGGATCGTATGAAACATTATTGCATCTGTTAATACCTTTAATATTGATATTATATTCTGCAGTTTTGTTAAGCGTATCTATATTAAGGTTTAAAAAACCAGATATTCCTCGTGCATTCAAAGCACCTTTTGGAAAAATAGGACCTTTTGTTACAGCTGTGTTCATGTTCTTTTTATTGTGGATGTTTATCAATGAAACTCATGGTGCTTTAGACCTATTAAGGATATCCGGGTCATTGATATTATTCGGCATCCCTGCGTATTTTGCAATAGAGATTTTTTATGAGCCTAAGTATATCACCATTAGAAAGAATCTTATGGCAAAGATATATCATTATTATCATAGAACGCCTTTACCAAAGCCATTGTTTAGACAGATATTGAGATTGATGCCTGTAAAGAAAAAAGCTATTGTTTTAGATTATGACTGTGGCCTAGGCGGATTTACAAGACAGCTGATAAGAAACAATGTCAAGTTCAAAAAAATATTTGCTGTAGATAAATCTAAAGAAGAGATTAAGGTGTTTAAAGAAAAAATTCCTGATCACTATAAAGATAAGATAGAGATAATGTACAGGAAAAGCTGGATGCTGCCTGAAAAAGTCAAGAATGTTGATGTTTTTCTTTCTAAAAATTCATTAGGCTACATAAAAGACATCCCTGAGTTTCTTGTTCATTTAAGAAAAGCAATGGCAAAGAATGCACGATTTTGTTTTTATATACACAATCATTTTGTAAATGTAACTCCTAATGCCTTGATTACAGAAGATAGAAAAAAAGTGCTTGAATTATTCAGAAAAGCTAAATTGGATGCAAAATATCTAAGAAAAAAATACCTATTCAAGGAGGAAATTTTCATATATGGTACAAAGATATGATTAGGGAGTATAATTAACTATTTCTTATTCTTTTCCCTTTGTATAAGAACTAGGTTTGTTTAGATAAAATATCTTGCCTTGGTAATCTCTTCGCATCCTTCTGTTAATACTATGAAAATCTTTATCATAATCGACAACCGAATTTTTGAATATTCCTACGAATGTCTCTTCGCCGTATTTGTTTATGATGTCATCTAGGTTAGAACAAAAATAATCCTGCTGTTTTTGGAATTCTTTTATATCTTCTTTTTTCATAAGCATCATAATATTGTATGAATTATAGTTTAAATTTAAATCTTTGGTATGTTATTCTATCTTCTTAAGAATTTCGTTTGAGTCTAAATCTATCAGTCTTATGCCTTTGTTGTCTTTTTTCACTATGTGCCTTCCTTTAATGCCCATATTGACAAACCTCTCTGCTGTGAATAATGTTATGCATCTGTCATCATACATTGTTCCTTTGTTCTGGCTGTCGTGAGCTCTGATCAAAATATTTTTGTATATCTTTTCCATTATCTCGTTAAAGTATTTTCTTCCGTATATTATAGAAGTGTCTATGCCTCTATTGTTCTTTTCCAATATTCTTGATCTTGAATTTGCGCAGTCATTCCATAGTATTTGGTCTTGGATATCATTATGGTAGTAATTATGGCCTTTAGGTATGCTGTTTATCTCTTTAAGGTTGTTTATCTTAGGCAGTCCTCCGTGCAGAGCAATAACTTTGCCGCTGACTGCGCATAAAGGCATATATGTAAAAACATCATTGAATTTATTTATCAGATTTGGCCATATTTCCAAAACATTTTCTCTGAAACCATATGCAATGTTGACTTTTGCGTCCTCGTGGTTTCCTCTTAATAAAATTAGATTTTTATTCTGTATTTTTTTGCAGAAAAGGTATAGTATGTTTCTTATATCTCCATAAGGTATTTGTGCTCTATCCACATAATCTCCTAAAAAAACAAGATGGTGTTCGTTATCTAGATAATTTTTCACTGCTTTTATGGATGCAGAATAATCGCCGTGTGTATCTCCTACGAATACTGTATTCTTGTGATTAGGAATATCTATAACTTGCTGTTCATTTGCAAAAATATGTTTGATTTTATCCAGTATCAATAACACGCTTTTTTCATCTATTTGGTCTAATTGCCCGTATTGTTCTATTATCCTTATGATATGTTCAACATCCATAGTTTTATCTAGGTGTCAGAAGTATATAAATTTTATTCCAAAAACTCTACATCATCAACTGTTCCATCGCTATCTAAGTCAACTCCTTCTATCACTCTTGCGTTTATCTTTTCATTATATCTGTTGCCTGTTATTATGGAATTAAAGTGCTTTAAGAAAGCTATAATTGCAGCTCTTGTGCCAGAATGTCTTTTGCCTGCTATTGCCAATATTCTTTTTTCTTTGTTATGAGGATTAATGGACTTGACTATCAATGCATTTTCATCATTATGATATATTATGTTGCTTATGCTGCTTTTTATGTTTCCTTGCTCAAATCTGATGGGCAGTTTGTCGTTAAATTTTTCCATGATCTTGTTTGTTACTGGTCCGCCTAACAATATTAAATTGTTGTTTTCTAGATCTTCCTGCCTTGTCTCTGTGTCGAGCATGACATTTAAGCTTGGAACATAATTCAGGTGAGTTCCTAAGAATAAAGCAAGGTCCATGCCATAATAACCATCCCTGCTTCTTGCTTTGTCTGGACCATGTGGATCTGGACTTCCAACAATAATTAAGCAATTTAGCTTGCCGTCCTTGATAAAAGGCTTAAGATAATCGTTTGTGTTTTCTTTTGTAGCTAATTTTTGGGATAATTTCAAAGGATTAAATTTGAACATAAAACTGTCTTCACATAACGTGTATATGTTGGCTGTAGCGCCTTGTATTGTCTCTGATTTTAATCTTCTGATAAATCCTGAATCTTCAAGTTTTCTTATGTGATAGTATATTTTCTGCTCATGCTCTTTTAAGTCTTTGGCAAGTTTTTTGGGATAATTGGGTTTGTCAGCTAATCTTTTAATTATCTTCTGTGCTAATTTGCTGCTCAGTGCTTTGATATTCTCAAGTTTAATCTCTTTAACAGGCAATGAATAATTGCCGTCTTGTCTTTTGTCCAATACGAACACTTATCTAACCTTTATAATTATATTTTTAGTGGTATTATAATTATTTTAGTAACTATTATATATAAGCTTTTCCTTTCTTATTTGTCTTTTGAATTAAAAAAGGTAAAATAAAATGTGCGGAATATTAGGATACATAGGACAAAGAAATGCTAATAACGTAGTATTAAAAGGGTTGAAGAGTTTAGAATATAGAGGCTATGACAGCTTTGGTATAGCGAATAAGACAGACAATATCAATGTTTTTAAGAATATAGGTAAGATTGGAACAGTAAAAAAGGTTGAATTGCCAAATTCAAACATTGCTATCGCACATACTCGCTGGGCCACACACGGTGGTGTGACAAAAGTAAATGCACATCCTCATCTTAGCAATGATAATAACATAGCTGTTGTTCATAATGGCATTATTGAGAATTTTCAAGAGTTAAAAGCAAAACTGATCACAAAAGGGTTTAATTTTAAATCAGAAACAGATACTGAAGTTATTCCTATATATATTGAGTATTATATGAAGCATGATTATGATTTTTCTGAAGCTTTTAGGCAAACTTTACTTAAATTACAGGGCAGTTTTGCTATAGTTGTATTGAATAAAGAAGATAATAAGCTTTATTTTGCAAGAAGAGGTTCGCCTTTGATATTGGGGTTAGGTGAAAATTCTAATTTTATAGCAAGCGATGTTCCTGCTTTTTTAGAATATACTAATAAGGTTATATATCTTGATGATGGTGAGTTTGGTTTTATGGATGATAAGGGATATTCAATATCCAAGATAGATGATAATAAAGAGATAGAGAAAAATATTGATAATATAGAATGGAGCATAGAACAGGCAAAAAAAGGTAGTTATCCTCATTTTATGCTTAAGGAGATAAATGAACAGAAACATACTGTGAAATTAGCTATTGAACAGGATCCTGAATTTTTTATGAATATCGCTGAAGAGATAAACAAAGCAAAAGGTGTTTTTTTTGTTGGCTGTGGAACAAGCTATCATGCTTGTATTAGTGCTTCTTATCTTTTCAGCAAGGTTGCGCATAAGCATGTCAATGTTGTATTAGCGAGTGAATTTAGAAATTACGAGCATTTCTTGAATGAAGATAGTTTGATAATTGCAGTGAGCCAAAGTGGAGAGACTGCTGATCTATTAGATGCTGTAAAGATAGCGAAAAAACATTATTCAAAAGTTATTTCTGTAGTAAATGTGATGGGTTCTACATTGACAAGGCTTGCAGAGCATAGCATAATGATGAATGCAGGGCCAGAGATTTGTGTGCTAAGCACAAAAAGTTATACTAGTCAATTAGCTATAATGACAATGTTGGCATATGCAGTTGCTAATAAATTTGAAGAAGGCAAAGAGATGATCAACAAAGCTATAGAAAACATCCCTAAATTGATAGATGATAATATAGAAAATTTAAAGAAATTAGGCAAAAAACTTAAAGACAGCAGAAATATGTTTCTTATTGGACGAGATTTAGCTTTTCCAAGTTCTTTAGAAGGGGCTTTGAAGATTAAGGAAGTTACTTACATCCATGCAGAAGGATTTGCTGGTGGTGAATTGAAACACGGAACAATAGCATTGATAGAGAAAGATCTACCTGTAATTTGCTTATCAACTGATGATACAAGACAATTGATTATCAGCAATGCGATGGAGATAAAAGCAAGAGGAGGATATATTGTAGGAATAGATAGTAAGAATAATGAAGTGTTTGATCATTTCATCAATGTACCAAGTGCTGGAGATGCTGATCCTATAACAATGATATTACCTATACAGATTTTGGCGTATTATCTAGCATTGGAGAGAAAATGCGATCCAGACAAGCCTAGAAACTTAGCGAAGAGTGTAACTGTAAAATGAGAGATACAAAGATAATACTATTTGACATCGGCGGCGTAGTAGTTACAAGAACAGATGAGCTTATTTATCATAGGATTGCAGATGAATATGGATTGAAATGCGCAGATGTAAAAACGATTGTACGGAAGAGCTTAAGGCCTTGGGAAAAAGGCAATATAACCGGAAAAGAACATACTAGAAGATTTCATTTGCATGTTAAGAAAAAAGGCAAACCATTGCATAAGATATGGGATGAGTATTATCAAAAGATAGCGAAGATAGATAAGGATATGATTAAGCTTGTGGATAAGCTCAGATTAAAAGGATACATTGTTGGTGCTTTGTCAAATACGATATATCCCCAATATATATACAATAAAAAAAGAGGATTGTTCAAGCATTTCAAGCCTTTGTTCATGAGCAATTTAATAGGGATGAAAAAGCCATTCAAGAATATCTATTTATATGTGATAAATAAACTAAAGGTAAAGCCTAAAGATATAATCTTTATAGATGATAAATTGCATAATGTAAAAGGCGCTAAGTCTGCAGGTATAGATGCTATACTTTTTAAGAACAAGCAGCAGTTGATAAAAGATTTTAGAAAAAGAGGGATAGAGGTATGATAAAAGCAATGATATTTGACCTTGACGGTGTGTTATTGATAAATGTTCCAGAGATGAATTTAAAATCAGCAACAGGTGCTATGAAAGAACAAGGTATAGAGCTTAATGGTGAAGATAAGAATATGATAGTTCCAAGGCATCCTGAAGATTTTTCGAAGATTCTGCAGAAAAAGTATGATTTTGATAGAAACAAGTTTGTCAAAAGACATATTGAGATTTTCATGAGTTTGTATAAAGACATAAGTCTTGCTGATGGAGCAAAAGAACTGCTGCAAAATCTTAAAGATAATAATATGAAGATCGCTTTAGCTACATCTTCACCGAGAGATGTTGTTGATATTTTTTTGGATATCTACAAACTAAATGATGTATTTGACAAGATAACAACCTTTGATGACTGCAAGGAAAGAAAGCCAAATCCTGAAGTCTATCTTACATCACTTAAAAAACTAAATTTAGATGCAAAGGAATGTGTTGTTGTTGAAGATACTTCAGCAGGCATAGAAGCTGCAAAAAAGGCAGGAATAAAGGCGATAGCAGTGCCTAATAAGTGGACTATGCATGAGGATTTTTCCAAATCAGATAGGATAATAAAATCATTAAGAGAAATAAATTTAGGATTACTTGATAAATTAGGTGAATGAAATGGCAAGAAAATTATTTGGTACAGATGGTATAAGAGGAAAAGCAAATATTTATCCCATGACTGCTGATATAGCGTTAATGGTTGGAAAAGCTGTAGTTAAAGCATTGAACAAAAAAAACAAAAAGCCAAGGATTGTTATAGGCAAAGATACAAGATTAAGCTGTTATATGTTTGAAAATGCTATAGCTTCTGGTGTAACTTCGATGGGCGGCAGAGCTATACTTACTGGACCTATGCCTACGCCAGCTATAGCACATCTGACAAGAAGTTTGAATGGTGATGCTGGTATAGTTATAAGTGCTAGCCATAATCCTGCAGAAGACAACGGCATAAAGATATTTGATCACAACGGCTTTAAGCTGCCTGATTGTATTGAAGAAGAGATAGAGAGACTGATACTTGAAGATGATCTTGATAATTCAAATATACTTGGAGAGAATATAGGAAAAGCTGAAAGGATTGATCATGCGAACGGAAGATATATTGAGTTTGCTAAGAGCAGTATAAACAATGAATCTTTGAAAGGAATAAAGGTAGCATTAGATTGCTCTAATGGTGCTGCCTATAATATTGCGCCATTGGTATTTTTGGAACTGGGGGCTGATATAGTTACATTGAACAATAAGCCAGACGGGTTGAACATAAACAAAGAATGTGGAAGCCAGCATCCTGATGTTGTTAAAGCAGCTGTGCTTGGACATAATTGCGATATTGGGATTGCGTTGGACGGAGATGCTGATAGGGTTATAGTTGTCGATGAAAAAGGTAATGAAGTGGATGGAGACAAGATAATGGCTATATGTGCTTTAGAGATGAAAAAGCAGGGCAAACTGAAGAACGATGCTGTTGTGGCAACAGTGATGAGCAACATTGGCCTTAAGAAATGTCTTGAAGAGAATGATATCAACCCGATACAGACTCAAGTAGGAGATAGGTATGTTGTTGAAGAGATGAGAAAAAATAATTATAATTTTGGCGGTGAGCAATCCGGCCATATGATTTTTCTTGATTATGCAAGCACAGGGGATGGTATAATAAGTGCATTACAGTTATTGAATATAATAAGAAAGTCAAATAAAAAATTGTCTGAACTTGCTAAAGTCATGACAAAATATCCTCAAATATTGATAAATGTTAATGTAAAGGAAAAAAAGGATTTGTCTGAGCTTATGGAAACAAAGAAAGCTATTGAGGATGTTGAACTTGCTTTAGGTGATGAAGGTAGAGTGTTGGTCAGATACTCTGGAACTCAGGACAAAGCAAGAGTTATGGTTGAAGGAAAAGATGAGGATAAGGTCAATAAATATGCAAAAAAAATTGCAAATGTGATAAAAAAGGAGATAGGTGAATAAGATGCAAGCTATAATTCTCGCCGCTGGAAAAAGTACAAGAACAGAGCCTTTGACAATAAATGTTCCAAAAGTTTTGTTGAAAGTAGCTAATAGATCATTGTTAGAGCATAATCTTGATCAACTTGTTGGACTTGTTGATGAAGTGATAATTGTAGTAGGATTCAAGAAAGAGATGATTATCGATTATCTTGGCAATGAATATGGCGGTATTAAGATAAAGTATGTTGAGCAGAAAAAGCAGTTAGGAACGTATGATGCAGTAAAGTGCTGTAAAGGATTGTTGAAGGATAAGTTCATACTTATGATGGGTGATGACCTTTATCATGAGAAAGATATCAAAGAATGTCTTAAGCATAAATATTCTGTTTTAGTGCAAAAGGTAAAAAACCCAGAAAGGTTTGGTGTGTTTGTTGTTGATAAGGATAATTATGTTAATAATCTGGTAGAAAAGCCTCAGGAGTTTATCTCTGACTTGGCAAACTGCGCAATGTATGTTCTGGACAAGAATATTTTTGAGTTTGATATAAAAAAAAGCGCAAGAGGAGAATACGAGATAACAGACGCATTGTTGATGCTTAGTAAACAAGACAATGTAAAATGTATAGAAGTAAAGGGATATTGGTTGAGTGTAGGATATGCGTGGCATCTGCTAGATGCTAATAAAGTAATTCTTGAAAGCATGGATAAATCTACTATATTAGGTGATGTAGAAAAAGGAGCGATAATAAAAGGAAATGTCTATGTTGGCCAAGGTACGCTGATTAAGAAGGGAGCTTATATTGAAGGGCCTGCTGTTTTTGGAGAAGACTGTAACATAGGTCCTAATTGTTATATCCGGGGAGCCACTACAATAGGTAATAACTGTAAGATAGGCAATGCTGTTGAGATAAAGAATTCAGTGATAATGGATAATACAAATGTTGGTCATCTTTCTTATCTGGGAGATAGTGTAATCGGAAACAACAGCAACATGGGTGCTGGTACTATAACTGCCAATTTACGCCATGATAATGCTAATGTAAAGACAGAGATAAAAGACAGGATGATAGACAGCGAAAGAAGAAAATTCGGAACTATAATCGCTGAGAATGTGCATACTGGCATACACACAAGCATCTATCCAGGAAGAAAGTTCTGGCCTAGCACAACAACACTGCCTGGACAGATTGTCAAGAAAGATGTTAGGTAAAGTTTTTAAAATATAAGATATTTTAGTGATATTATGGCAGAATTAACACCTGAGCAGAAGAAGATTATTGAACAACAGAAGAAACAATGTCCTTTTTGCCAGATAATCGCTGGAAAGATTCCTTCAAAAAAAGTGTATGAAGATGATAAGGTAATAGCTATTCTAGATATAAATCCAGCAAACAAAGGCCATTGTCTTGTCATGCCTAAAGAACATTATCCTATAATGCCGCTGATTCCACAGGATACTTTCAGGCACTTATTCAAGATTGTCAGAGATATGTCTAAGATTCTGAAAAAGTCATTGCTTATGACTGGAACTAATGTGTTTATAGCTAATGGAGCAGCAGCAGGACAACAGTCTGCGCATTTTATGGTGCATATAATTCCTAGAGAGAAAGGCGATGGTGTAAGTGGATTGAATCTTAAAGAAAACAAAGTAGATGAAGTTAAACTAAAAGAATTAGAGGAAATGCTCAAGCATAATCTGCCTTTGATGCTTCAGGAATTCTATAAGAAACATCCTATTGAAGGCAAAGAAGAAGCAATGCCAAAGATGTCTAAAGAACAGGTAATAAAGATATTAGAACAGAATCCGCAGATTATTGAGTTGATTAAGACAAAGCCAGATACATTGAAGCAGGCAATTCCTGGCAATGCTCAACTAAAGGCGTTGTTTGACAATGTTAATTTTGATGAGATTGTAGAGCATTTTACTGGTGTAAAAGAAGCAGATTTTGAAGATGTGGAAGAATCAGAAGATAAAGATAAAAAAGAAAAACTTGAAGAGCAAAAAGAATCTGATGATGAGAATTCTGTTAAAGATGAATTAGATGAAGAAGATAGTGATGATAATGAATTAAGTGAAGAAGATAGCGATGATAATGAATTAAGTGAAGAAGATAGTGATGATAATGAATTAAGTGAAGAAG
>CAYSVS010000012.1:0-14137 GCA_964434475.1 uncultured Methanosarcinales archaeon | reverse complement strand
AATTAAGTGAAGAAGATAGTGATGATAATGAATTAAGTGAAGAAGATAGTGATGAAGATATCGATGAAAAAGAAAGTTCTGATGATGAAGATGATAAAGATAAAGAAAAACCTAAAGAAGGCGTTAGCTTAGATGATATTGCGAGGTTATTTGGCTGATGGCAGAAGATAATATTGAACAATTGTATGAAGATGCGCTCTGCTATGTAATTTTAGCAGAAAAGCCAGCAGCTTTAGGCCATATTCAAGTATATCCGCAAAAGGATTTTAAAACATTAGAAGATATGGATGATGAACTTGTACAGCATATGTTTTTTGTGGCTAGTTATGCTGCTACTGCTTTGTTTGAAGGATTAAAAGCGCAAGGCACTAATATTATTGTCAATAATGGTGTTGGATCAGGTCAAAAACATGAAAAGGTTTGCATTGATGTTGTAGCAAGGAATGATAAGGATAATCTTGATATGATGTGGAAACCGAAAAAAGCAGATCCTGCTAAACTTGAAGAGGCTTTTAAGCGTATCAAAGGAGATGCTTTCTATGTCGGAAAAGAAGCAAATAAAAAAGAAGAGAAAGTAGTGAATACAAAAAAACCCGCGAAGATAAATAGCAAAGGCGAGAATTATTTGATCAAACATCTAAATAGGGTGCCTTAGAAAATAAATATTATATATAATTGGCAAATGTACATATATGTTGTGTAAATTATTTCTGCACGATTAACAGATCTTAGCCGTAAAAAAGCTAAATTTATATATCCTGTTTTCTTAATATTCTAAAAAAGAGGTAAAATGAGAATAAATTATTCTATTTCAGGCAAAAGCATAGGAAATAAGGCAGATCCTATAGGATTTCTTTTGTCAAATAATAAAGGAGGATATTGTTATCTTGGTAGTCCTAAGTCAAGATATCAAGGATTATATCTTTATTTTGATGATATGTATAAGATAATGTCAGACATAAGGAATGAAGAGCCTATTGAAGAAATCAACAGTAGTCTTAATATGATCAAAAGAAAAAGGAAGACATTTACTGAAACATTCCTTTTGTATGAAAATTCTCTAGTGTATGAAACAGACAAGAAAACAAACTTATCAATACTTCTTGACATAAAAAAAAGCTATGATAACAGAGAGTTTGGAAGATATTATGATGTGATTGAAGAAGACGATATTGTTATAGTTAAGTTCAGTAAAAAAACAGATAACAAGGAAGATTCAAGCCAGGGAAAAAATGAATATGATTTGTATGTTGCGATTTATTGTGATGAAAAAAAGCATATTAAACAATGGATAAAAGAGGATTATTCTTTAGATAGAAATAGAAATTCTGCGCCGTATTCAAGGTATGTATTCAAAGTATTGGAATGCTATTCTGACAAGATATTGATTTCAGCAGATTTTGAAAAGGAGAAAGCTAAGAAAAATATAATGTCTGTTAAGAAAAATATTGATAAGATTAAAAATATGGAAAAGAAGAAAAGTGAGACATGTTTTAATGATAAAATAGAAGATAAAAATATACGATTTGCTTATGCTTGCGCAAAACATTCATTGAACTCATTAGTATCTGATGTAGAAAGTGATTTTGGCATCTTTGCAGGCTTGCCTTGGTTTTTCCAGTTTTGGACAAGAGATGAAGCTATATCCTGTTTAGATGTAAAACATAACAAAGAAATATTGCTAGAACAGATCAAAAACATATTACCAGATGGAAGGATTCCCAACATAAGACTGCACCATTACAATGGAGAACCGAATGCGAGTGCAGATGGTGTTGGTTGGAGTTTTTTTAGATTAAGTCAGACCAAACTGAATAAAAAAGAAAAAGAGTTTGTAAAAAAACAATTGAAACAATCTATAGGATTATTGCTCAAATATCATTCAAAAGATGATTTTGCTGTGAACTATAAATTAGAAACCTGGATGGATACTGGTGAAAAAGATACAAGACAAGGCATAAGGATTGAGATACAAGCATTAAGATTAGCTATGTATAAATTTGCCTATAAACTGACAAAAGATAAGAAATATCTTGAACTTGAATATAATTTAAGAAAAAAAGTTAAAAAATGTTTTTTCAATAACAACTATCTATACGATGGATTAAAAGATTCAACTGTACGGCCAAATGTCTTTATCGCAGCATACATATATCCTGAATTACTGACAAAAACAGAATGGATTGCTTGCATATCAAAAATACTTCCTAAACTTTGGTTTAATTGGGGAGGATTATCTACTATAGACAGATCAAATAAGCTGTTCAAAAAACACCATACTGGCGAGAATACAGATTCGTATCATAGAGGAGATTCTTGGTTCTGGATAAACAACTTAGCCGCTATAGTCATGAATAAGATAGATAAAAAGAAGTTCAAAAAACAGATAGACAATATTATTCAAGCAAGTGCTTATGAAATATTATGGAAAGGATTACTGGGACATCACGCAGAACTTAGCAGTGCAGATAAATTAAAAAGCCAGGGTTGTTTATGTCAGGCATGGAGCAATGCGATGTTTATAGAATTGATTGATGACATCATATCTTCTTAGCTACGATGTACAATGCTTGAGCCCAGCCTAAAGGGCAGTTTTCATTGTAGTTTTTTGAATTTGCATAATAAAGTTCAGGCAGTTCTCCTTTTTTATTCATTACAGATAGTGTTTTATTTATATAAAACCTATATTTTTCTTTGTTTCCAAGCTTCTTGTATATTATCGCAAGCCACGGAAAACCAAAACACCATTCAGCTTCTCCTTTCTTATTATAATATTGGTCTCCAATATATCTAATTACGCCATTGTTTCTTACCAATTTATTTTCAACATTCTGCAATATTGCATTTCTTTGATTTTTATCGACTATATTAAAAGGATAGATCAATGATAATAACGCTAGATCAACCTCTTTGGTGATAGATTCCCTTGGTAGAAGTATGTTCAATTTTTTTATGCCTTTTTCTATCAATCCATGAGGAATATGAAAATACTTGCTTAGCTTTTTTAATCCAGCAACACATGCACCTATGCTTGAAGCATGTACTTCTTCATTCTCTTCCCAAATTCCATTGTCTTGATCATGCCAATATTCTATACTTTCAAGATAAATGATAAGTTTCTGTATAATTCTGTAATCGTCTATTCCTCTGATAATCTTCAAGTTTTTTTCAAGCATCTCTCCTATCTTGAACAATAAAGCACCTATAGCATCATTCTGCTTGTTTCCCCATTCTTCCCATATTTCTTTCATGGTATCTGGATCATACCTTGGATGTATATATTTAAATGCAGCATCAGGCTTTTCTTTGATTGCCCAATCTATCTTATCTTCGTGTTTTATAAGAATGTTAAGTAATGCATGATATGTTTTCAATGCTTCTTTAATGTCTGCGTGCTCTAAGCCAATAGCTTCATATATATTATCTCTTATCCAGACTTTATTATAACCAGTATCGACTTTCTTAGAGCTTGCGCTGAACAATCCGTTCTTATATTTCAGGTTCCTGAGGATGTTAATGCTTTTGTTCATCTTATCTGTAATATTTTATTTATAGATTGAGAATATTGGTTATATGTTGTATCTGCTTTTGGTAATGTTCTCATTACGCTTTTGTATCTTTTTTTAAGCTCTTTAAAGTATGGTTTATATTCTTTCATCATTCTTAACACCTAGAAATGTTCTTACAGCATATTCTATGATATGGCTCTTGTTCCTGAATAAAGCTCCATCTACCTTTTCTTCAACAAGAGATATGATGCTGTCTTCCATTGATATGCTTATTTTTCGTTTCATTGTTTATCAAATCCTGTAATAACTAAAAGTAGTAAGAAGTAGCATCTTTTTAAATGTAACTGACAAGTGGTTACAAAAAGGAAAGAAATTATATATAAATAGTTTTTGACCACTATTATGATATAATGCTAAAAACCTTTTTCGATAGAAATTATACTGTCTTTATACAACAATAGATGCGATAATAGTGCCAAGTATTAATCCTAAAATCATTCCTTTGAAGAATTCATGTACTCCACACCTCATAAAATGATGATTGGATTTATGGATTGGTTTTCCTATTTTTGATGTTGATTTAGTTTCCAAACTTATATCTGGCTCTTTAGATTTTTCAGAAGCAGTGGATTTTGATCTTGAATTATTTTTTATATGTTTTACATCAACATCAAGCCTAAACTTTTCATAATCAATACTCTTATTCTTATTCCTGAACTTTACAAAAGGCATAAACGTTTTTGCCAATAATCCTTTATCCTGAACAGTTGCAAACTCTACATTATCAGGTTCTTTTTCTTCTTTGATGATCTTATTGTTCTTTTTAATTTTTACAATATCTTCTGCTTTAGATAATTTAGGTTTATTTAGCTTTTGTTTAACAATAGTAAACTTAATCTTTTCCTTGTTCTTCTTGCTATTTTTATCCTTAAGTTTTATAACAAGAGGTTCTTTCAATTCATTCAAAGGTTTTTTTCTAGCTTTTTTTATCTTGACTTTTGGAGTTGTTAACTCTTTTATTC
Source organism: uncultured Methanosarcinales archaeon (assembly GCA_964434475.1). GTDB lineage: Archaea > Nanobdellota > Nanobdellia > Woesearchaeales > CAYSVS01 > CAYSVS01. Next base: position 9,606 of record CAYSVS010000012.1, on the reverse strand, counting down.
TGCTGTTTATGGCATTCGCTGCTTCAAGATTGTTCTTTGCGTCTTCAAGCATAGATGCAAGTTTGTCATCATTATGTATATCTTTAATCCAGTTTGAGAAGTCATTCTTTTGGTCATTCACATGATGACTAAAAATATTATCATCCATGTCTGCAAGACTTGCTTTAAGTTCAGCTATGCTATTTAATCTTCTGCCATCTTGCAGAATAAATGCATATTCCTTATTAACTTGTTTTAGCAAATCCAAATATCCCCACCCTTTATTTTGCTTTATTCAGCTCTTTTAATCTTGTTTCTATTTTTCTTAAGTATGTATCTTTTCTTTTCACTCTTTTTAAACTTTTCGCTAAAACTATGTCTCCAATAACTTCATCAATCCATTTAGCAAAGTCGTTCTTTTCTTTGTTCACATGATGACTGAAGGTATCTTTATCCATATTCTTTAGAACCTTCGGTAGTTCTTGTATATTTTTTACAACAGGTCCATTATTAATCCAAAAACAATAATGGCCGTGTATGTCTTGTAAAATCTTGTTTTGTTTCATACTTTCACCTCTCATATTTCATTGCATACTTTTTATTATTTGTCTTAGTAATAGCATCTCGAATTCTTCTTTGCTGCCTGCACATTTCAATTCTTCTGCAAGTTCGTTTTCTCCAACAGATTTTTCCAACCATTCAGCAAAATCGTTCTTTGTTTCGTTTGCATGGTGGCTGAACAATCCTTGATCCATGTAAGGCAATGTCTTGGCTAGGTCCAAAACACTTCTAAGATACCTTCCGTCTGCAAGGTAAAATCCTTCCTGTACTTCTTTAGATACTTTCATTTTTACACCTCTTATGTTTTAACTGAAAATGAATTGGGTATGAAATTAGGTATTTTTGTTTTATTGAGTCTTACCATTAAATCATTCATTATGTTCATGAATGCGATATAACTGTCATAAGGACTGTCGTATGGGTTAAAGTACTTATGCACATCTCCATCGTTAAAGTATTTAGTGCACATATAGTAAAAATGGTCAGAGGTCTGTAATCTTCTCCACTCTTCTATAATCTGCTTATTTCCTGATCTTTTGACCATATTCTCAATCTTATAGATATAATCCAGAGCTGCCTGCTGCATCTTGTTTCCGAGCCATGCCGATAAATCCCTTTCCATATCTGCCCATGATATCAGATTATGTACATCCAGTTCTGCTGCTGGCTTGTATTTGCTGATAGCTTCACTAGGAGTTATAAAGCTGTTATCAGGATGCTTTAGCAGTTCATTTGGCAGTTGTTTCATAAACTTAAATATTCCAGTATCTTCCCATTGATGTTCGCCGAAAGTCTCATAGTCCATGAATAGGTTGATTATGTTTCCATTGCCATTCATTGAGTTTATCCATCTGCTGTATTTGTCTATTGTCAAAGGCCATTCTTTCCAGCCTTTATTCGAGAACCTAAACGCTATATCATCACTTAGCTTATAGTTTTTCAAGAGAAGCTTTATCTTGCTTGTTGTTTTAGGGGAATAAAGAAAATTCGGGCTTCTCCAGTCAAGTATGTGGTCAGCGCCTTCTGCTAAAATTCCCTTGTACCCTAATTTCTCTACGTGATTAGCAAGTTCGTTGTTATAAACTAGTTCAGTATTCCTGAAGACTTTAGGCTTATAGCTGAACAATTGCTTTATTTTTCTGTTATGCATCTTAACCTGTTCATCGAACTCTTTTTTTGAGTAAAGGAATGCAAGGCTATGATAGTATGTTTCATCTAAAACCTCTACTTGTTTAGTATCAACCAATTTTTGGAAACTTTGCAGAACATCAGGAGCATATTTTTCAAACTGTTCTAATGCAGTTCCGGAAAAACTATAGCTTATCCTGAATTCAGGATGTCTTTTTAACGCTTCAAGCATCAGCTTATTTGTAGGCAAATAAGATTTCTCTGCGACCTTTTTCATTATCTCTTTGTTTTTTACATCGTCAAAATAGCTGCTGTTTTTTCCTATGTCAAAGACACTATATCTTTTCATCCTATAAGGTTGATGGACCTGAAAGTAAAAACATACATCTACCATTTATTATCACCTTGCTGGATTGAGCGTAGCGAATGTCCTGCTTGTTTTTCCCAGGTTTTTCTTAAAAAGCTGGGTTGATAAACCTGAAAGTAAAAGCATACATCTACCATTTAACAACTCCCTCTGTAATCATTCAAAATATCATTATATGCATCAACGCATTTTTTTGCAGGATCATCCCAGCTGAAAGTCATCACTTCTTTATTTCCGTTTTCCTGTAATGTTTTGTGTAATGCACTGTAGTTCAATGCTGCAAGCATCTTGTTTGTCATCTCATCAATATCCCAGAAATCCACCTTAAGACAATGGTGTATAACTTCACTTACTCCGCTTTGCTTTGATATCAGGCAGGGTGTGCCGTTTCTCATGGCTTCTAACGGTGTAATTCCAAAAGGCTCAGATATTGAAGGCATGACATATAGATCAGCCATCTGGTAAGCTCTGTCTATATCTGCTCCTTTCAAGAATCCAGCAAAAAGCATACTGTTGCCTATTCCTTTTGAAGCAGCATGTTCTATCATCCTATGCATCATGTCTCCATTGCCTGCAACAATAAATTTTATGTTAGGGTTTATCTTTAAAGCTTTTGCAGCTGATTCAACAAAATACTCTGGGCCTTTCTGTATTGTTATCCTTCCCAGGAAAAGAACAATTTTTTCATCTTTCTCTTTTCGTTCAAACTTATTTTTATTAAATTCGACAGCGTTATGCACAACTTTTATCTTATCTGGATTTATGCTGTAATTATCCACAAGCCTGTTCTTTGTGAAATTACTTACTGCTAAAATAAGATTTGCTTCTTCAAATCCTCTTTGTTCAATATCCCTTACATATTCATTAGGATTATCTCCTGTCCTATCGTATTCGGTTGCATGGATATGCACTACCAAAGGCTTGCCAGAAAGTTTTTTTGCATTTATTCCTGCCTGATAAGTGAGCCAATCATGGGCATGTATGACATCAAACTCTTCTTGTTTTGCGATTTCTGTCGCCTTTAATGCATATCTATAAACTTCCTCATATAGATTTTTTCCATAGATATCTTTTCCTTTTGATTCTCCTAATATTATCTCTTCTTTTAATTTTTCCTGATATTCTTCATCAGTCATATACGGACGCATTACAGAATCAATCTGCTTGAACTTAATCTTGTTTATCCCATCTAACCCTCTTAATTTGACAAATTTTGATTTAGAATTATTTATAGTCTTTGGTATGACAAATGTCACGTCAATGTTTTGGTTAGAAAGAGCTTTTGTCAACCCATAACATGCTGTACCTAACCCGCCTGAAGCAAATGGAGGAAACTCCCAGCCGAACATAAGCACTTTCATCAGCAGCCACCTCGAATAAGAAAAGTGTGTTTTATTAATTTCTTTTGACAAGTATAATCTAATGCTTTTCTCATAGTTTTGTATTCCTCTTTTGATAACTTTCTCAAGTGTTAACCTTTTTATAAACTTTTCTATTTATAATTTGTTTATCTTGTCTAATTGATGAATCACTCTTGAATAGTATGAAAAGTTTAAATAAACTATTGAATAAGTAGTCTTGAATGGTAAAACCAAAAGCAGATGTATTGTTTGAAGTTTCTTGGGAGATATGCAATAAAGTAGGTGGAATTTGGACAGTTATAACATCAAAAGCACAGCAGATCTCTGAAAGATATAAGGATAAGAAGTATTTTTGCATAGGTCCGTATTTTGCTGATAAGGTTGCAGGACAATTTTTGGAAGAAGCTATTCCTGAAGAAATAAAACAGCTATGCGACGAATTGGCCAATGAAGGCATAATCATCCATTATGGCAAATGGCTGATAAAAGGTGAGCCAGAAACTATGCTGATCGACTTCGAGAATTTCAAAGGAAAAACTGACGAGATAAAAGGGGAGATGTGGAATGAATTTAAGGTTGATACTTTGAATTCTCCTTATGAGTTTAACGAGCCTTTTATTTGGGCTTATGCAGCTGGAAAGGTCATTGAAAAATTATCTCATACTTTTTCAGACAAAAAGATTGTAGCTCAATTCCACGAATGGCTGAGCGGCAATGGGATTCTCTATCTTAAAAAATCAAATTCAAATGTTAAGACTGTTTTTACTACGCATGCAACAATATTAGGAAGAAGTATAGCAAGCTCTGATGTTGAGCTTTACGAAATAATGGATAAGATAGATCCTGAAAAGGAAGCATATAATTATCATATTCCTGCCAAGTATCAGACAGAAAAACAGGCAGCATTAAATGCAGACGTATTTTCAACTGTTTCTGAAATAACAGGCATGGAAGCTGAGAATCTTTTGAAAAAAAAGCCAGATATATTATTGCCTAACGGTTTAGATATAGGTAAGTTTCCTTCTTTTGAAGACATATCTATAAAACACAGATTAACAAGAGACAAGATAAGAGAATTCTTGTCATATTATTTCTTTCCTTATTACAGCGTTGATTTAAAACAATCATTGATCTTCTTTTTGGCAGGAAGATACGAGTTCAAGGATAAAGGTATTGACATATACATAAAAGCATTGGCAAGGCTAAATGATAAGCTCAAAGAAAAAAACAATACAAAAAAAACTATATTCGCTTTTATTTGGGTGCCAAGCAAAATAAGAGGAATGAAAACATGGCTTGTTGAAAACAGGACAATATTTAATGATATCAAGGATGCATTAGAAGATGAGATAGATGTAGTAAAAAGAGATATACTATATACTATACTTACAAAAAAAGGGTTGACAAAGGAGAATGTTTTTGAAAAAGAATTTTTAGAAGAAACAAAGAAAAGGATGATGCGATTTACAAAAAAAGGAAGCCCTGATCTTGTTACGCACGAGTTATTGGACGAGTCAAATGATATAATATTCAAAACGTTGATGGATGTTGGACTGGATAATCAGGAAGATGACAAAGTAAAAGTAATATTTTATCCTACATATCTTACTGGGGCTGACGGACTTCTTGACTTAAGCTATTATGAGTGTATGCAAGGCAGCCATCTAGGTGTTTTTCCAAGTTATTATGAACCTTGGGGTTATACTCCACTGGAGGCTGCTGCTCTAGGAGTGCCAAGCGTAACTACGGATTTGGCAGGATTCGGAAGATATATAAAACAATATAATGAAGATAAAAAGCATCCAGGAATTTATGTTTTAGAAAGGATGGAAAAGAAAGAGGAAGATATTATAGAAGACCTTGCAAATTTTATGTATGACTATAGTCAGCATTCGCAGCAGGATAGGGTAAAGGATAAGATGGCTGCAAAAAAACTATCTGCATCAGCTGACTGGAAAAATTTGGCTGATGAATATATCAAAGCGCATGATATGGCTTTAGAAAAATAATCATTTCTTTAAAGAATCTATCTCATCTTTAGACAAATGTCTAAACTGTCCTCTTTTTATACCTTCTAATTTAATATTGCCTATCTGTATACGCATCAATGCATAGACTTTTGTGTCAAATGTTTCAAACAATCTTTTTACTATTCTATTTATTCCTTGATGCAAAGTTATCTCATATAACCTGTCGCCCAAATATACTAATCTATCTGGTTTTACTAATGTTTTGTTTAGTTTAATGCCTTTCTTAAGCCTATCAAACTGTTCTCTTGTCAGCTCTTTATTCGTTTTTGCAAGATATTTCTTTTTTATCTTATGTCTTGGATGCATTATGTGATTAGCAAGATCTCCGTCATTGGTCATAAGCAATAATCCTTCTGCCATATTATCTAATCTGCCTATAGGATAAACTCTTGTTTTTAATTTTTTTATCATATCTTTGACTGTCTTTCTGCCCATTGGGTCCTGCAAAGTAGAAACTACTTTTTTTGGCTTCCAAAGCATTATGTATGTTTTTTCCTCTTTTTTTAATGGCTTATTGTTTATATATATCGTATCTTTTTCTGAGTCTGCTTTATCACCTATAGTGATTGTCTTTCTGTTAACTTTTACTTTTCCTTTTTCTATAAGATCCTCAGCTTTTCTTCTTGAGCAAAATCCTGCATTGCTTATTATTTTCTGTACTCTTTCTAACATATTATCTTTCTTATAGGTTATCATTATAAATGTTTGGGTTGGTAAAGGTTTATAAGTGAATGCTGTTTGTCATTATATATGGAATTGTTGACTACCTTAAAAGTAAAAGCAAGCAGATTGCAAGTTTATCATGCAGATATGTTGATAAGATTAAAAGATTATTTTGTTAGAAATAAAGAATCATATATAAATATCTTTTATGGTGATGAAGAATGTTCTTATGCATCAGACATTAGGGGCTTGCATCAAAACACCAATTTAATATTATCTAGTCGTAATTCTGATTTACGAGACAGGTTTTTGAAAAGATACAATAGAGAATATAGTAATGTAATAAAACCAGTTATTGATAAACAATTTGAAGTGGATGTGTTGGTTGCTGCAGATAGAGGGATTCATGTGTGTCCGTCTACTGCTTTGGTTATGTTCGGCAAGTCTATCTCGCAAAAATATTCTTCTAAGATTACTTATTTTCATAATGGCCAAGAATTAAGTGAAATAATGGATTTTCTTTCTGTATCAATTCCTAAAGGTGAAATTTTCAAGATAATTGCAGAAAAGGGACATAATCTGGATAAGATTATTCTTGAAGAATTGATACCCTCTGTCAATAATTTAGGAGAAGGATATGATTATCTAAGAGTGATAGATTAATCTTCTGCATAAGATTTAAATAAGAACTTACTTCGTATGATATTATGAACAAAGATAAGATCGATGGCATATATAATATCTCTGACAAAAGATACTATGAACCTCCTTATAAAAGGAATAAAACTAATAATGATAAATCCTTTAAAGAAAAACTTGAACAAGCTATGCAGAATCCTCCACAGAGTATTGATGATATAACAGATAATCAAGAAGGAAGAGAAGATAAACATAGGGAAAACATAGATTGTTTAAAGCAAGTTTATACTTCTTTAGGACATTATTTTGATGGTTTAGTTTGAATTGTTCAAGATTTCTTTTACTGCTTTATATGCTTCAGGACATAATGAAGGATGTTTTAGTGCTATATGGGAGCAATTGACTATCTTGTGTTGTTTAGAAATATTTAGTTTGACTGATTCTTTTTCTATTATTCCATCTCCCTTACTGTCTATTATTCCTGCTATAGTATAATATTCTGTGTTTTTGTTCAATCCTCCTAGATTCTGCATAAACTCATCATTTTCAGATAATTGTATGAAGTCTATAGTAAGATTGTACTGCCACTCTTTTGCAAATTTGTCTGCGATATTACCTATATCATAAAGTCCTCCATGATTAGGTGTACCGAGCATTATTAGTTTATCAATAGAATGTTTGTCTCTTTCTATAAGGTTCCTTGTAACTATTCCGCCCATAGAGTGTGCTATTATGTTAACTTCTTCTGAGCCAGTACAATTTTTTATTCTATCTACTATTATTTGAAGGTTGTCTGTATATCTTTCGATATCAAAGTCATTGATATTACCATAATAAGAAACTCTTATGGCTGTCTTGTTTCCGTTTATCATCGAACAGGTCATATCCTCTAGATATATCCCTTTATTTTCGTAATTTAGATCATCACATAGCTTTGATTGCATCTCAATCATTGAGAATTCTCCTATACTTGTACTAAAAAATGCATTAAATCCATGAAGAAGTATTAAAGGATTACTTTCTAGGGTTGTGTTTGATAGTTTAGTAGGCTTTAATGAATAGTAGATATGTTCAATGTTAAATACTGCTGTTATGAGTATAATGAAGATTATGAAATATAATATTTTTCTTTTCATACTTTGTTGAAATCAAAACTAATATTTATTACTATTGATAATTGTTCTGTATAACAATAAACTTTTTAAAAAAAGATTTTTCTGTTGATTCTGGAGGCAAAGGTATATATTGCATTTTTCAAGTAAAAAGATAAAGCATCCGAAATCATCGTATAATTTCTCTATTTCATGCTGCTTTGGAGGTGTTCCATCATAACATCTGTAGACAAGAACAATTATTGTCAAAGATGCGGTAACTGCTGTCAAAATATGATATGGAGTAAGAGATTCAGTTATAAGTACCTCTCTAAGAACTATGGCTATATCAAAAGCAGGAAAGTAGTAGAAAACAAGATTGCTCTAGAATATAGCAAACAGCTTGAAGATATAGGGTTATCTATAAAATCTGTTAAGTCAATAGAATGGGATAATAAAACTAAAAATATTAAGATAAATATATTGATAGGCAGATGTAAGCATCTGTATTTTGATCAATACAATAAAGCAGCATGTTCTATGTATAAACATCGACCAGAGGATTGCAGAAAATATATGTGTGGAAAAGTAAGAAAAAAGATTGCTTTAGATAGATATAAGAAGAATAAAAACATGACTATCTCTTTGTTTTTGGAAAATAATGTTTTTTAAAATAAAGTGCTTTTATTATATCTTGAACTTGTTATTATATTGTCATTTGTATCTGCTTACTATCAGGTATTCTTTGGCAGTACCTTTTATTGGTGTTATAGTAGATTGTTTAGTCATTAATATCTAAAATATTAGAAAATAAAACGTCCCTGACCTCTGCCAAACGTAAAGTTTATCGTCGAGCAAAGCACTTTCTTGTTATATAAATAATTCTTGGAGAAAGTATATAATTCTTTCTTTTTTGCGATTAAAGGTTTTAGGTATTTTCAAATAATAACTATGTTCATTGATTAAAGATGCTTATGATGTAAGATGCAAATATGCCCATGGTTCTTCAAATAGCGATAAAAATAAGCAAAAATATGAACAAAGATATGGTTCATTAGATGAATTTAGAAATACTGTAATTGACTTATTAAGAGTGAGCATATTGTTGTTTATGCTTCATAAGAAGAATAAAGACCAGATAATCATTGATTTAGATAATTCTATGTTAAGCCTAGATGAAGATACTAAAATTAGAGAAGAAATATCTAATATTGGGTTATCATTATAATTGATTTTAAAAAAATTGAGTAAATAATATTACATATCCCTGTTGGTTGAGAGTAAAATAGGTTTTAAATATGTAAAACGAAAGTTTTATATAACTTATATAGGTTATATAGTATTATGGAAAAACAAGTTTGTATTTCACAAAAAGAATATAAAGAATTAAAAAAAGATCAAAAAATAGTTGAAACACTATCAAATTTAGATTCTTCTATTGTTAAATCAATAAATCGTTCTTTAGAGCAAGCTTCACAAGGACATATTAGAAGAATTGCTTAAGCTGGTTTAGGTATGTTTTTAATTAATTTAAAATATTCTTCACGATTCTTTTTAATCTGGTTTATATCTTCTTTCTGAGTCTTTTTATTACCAATCGCAACCATAAGAACTAAAACATAATCCTCATAAATTAAAAAATATACTCTTTTCCCTTTAATTCTTTTTTCTCTTAAAAATTCAAATCCTAGATGTCTACCTTGATACGGATTATTTGGAAGTTCTTTTTTTATTAACTGGAGTTGTGCAGATTTTTCTAAAAACCGAAAAAATTAGGTAGTTGAACA
>CAYSVS010000011.1:0-30792 GCA_964434475.1 uncultured Methanosarcinales archaeon | reverse complement strand
TCCTATTGCTGTAATAGAAAATATTATAAAAATAGCTGAAAATAATGGCTGTTATAAGGAAGAATTATATAATATAAAAGATGTAGTAATTAAGGTTTCGGTAAGAATTTCAATCCTTAATCTCATAAGTGAAATTGATACTGTTTTCAGATCAATTATTAATAAAGATGAAAAAATGATGAAAAAAGTCGATAAGTTATTTAATATTGAAAAAGAAAAATCACAATTTAAAAAAACAGGTTAAAATTATTTGTGTATTGTTATATAACTAAATAAATAAAAATTAATAAAATAGTTTTAATGGAAAAAGAAAAAAAAATATGGCAGGGAAGTCCTTCACAAATTAATAATTTACATATTCATTTATTAAATTTGGTATTGTTATATGGTTTTAACCGGTATATGTATATAATAAATGATCTTCTAAAAATAGAAAAATTTAATATTACATTGTGGTTAACCATTATATTAATTATAATTAGTACTTATAAAATAATTGAAACATATTGTATTACTTATACTTTATATGACCATAAAATCGGTTTTAAGCGTGGAATATTCAATGTTAAATATGATGAAACAGAATTATATCGAATTAAAGATTATTCTATCCGGGAGCCATTATTTTTAAGAATTTTTGGATTATCAAATTTTAAAATGGAATCTTCGGATAAATATTTTCCTACCATTGAATTTAAAGCTATCAGTAAAGGCTATTGGTTAAAAGATGAAATAAGAAAAAGAGTTGAAAAAGATAGAAGAAACAAAGGGGTAAGAGAGATTGACTAAAATTAAGAATTAAATTTTAAGGTTTGGTTTAAAAGACCGGTTCGTGTAAAAAGCGTTCCGGTTTTTTTTATTAAAATAGATGTGAATCCGGTTAGTGAAATTACTGTGTGGATTTTTTATATATTTTAAATGCTTAAAAGAAAAAATATTTTTGTTCCTGAAGAATTGATAGGACCAAAAATATTTTTGATTTTGTGCATTTTCCTTAATCATGGGATAAAAACACTTATTAATAAAAATGTAGCGTAAAGAAAAATTTTTCCGTACCCAGGCTCAACTTGATGGCCGGGTACGGTAAAAAAATTTTTTAGCGGAATGATATTAATGTGTGTTTTGTGGGTGGTTTTCTAGTAAGTAAAAAATAACATTTCTACTTATGGTTAATAGTTTTAAAAAACGACCGTTAAAAAAAACTTTCAGAAAAAATTAGGAATCTAAAAAAATATAAAATAAAAGGTTTCATTAATAGGTTTTATTAATAAGTTTAATTAATATTGTATCATGAACGTTAATTAAAACCAAAGATCATTACGAAGAATATTAATTTTAAGTGTTATGTGGAATGATTTAGAAATATTAAGAAATAGATACATGAGATATGGTTTATCGAGTGCTATTGATTATGAGAAATTCTCAATGATGTCTATTATATATAATTCAACCAAAATTGAAGGATGCTCACTTACTGAAAATGACACAAGGTTATTGTTGGATAAAAATATTACAGCTAAAGGGAAACCATTAACAGATCATTTAATGATTAAGGACCACTATGAAGCTTTATTATTCCTGAAAGAAGTAGCAAAAGAAAAAAGAAAAATTAGTATAGATTTAATTCAGGATGTTGCCGAAAAAGTAATGAAAAATACAGGTGGTGTTGTAAATACTATTTCGGGTAGTTTTGACACATCAAAAGGGGATATAAGAAAGGCACAAGTTTATGTTGATCAAAAATATTTTCCTGATTTTAGTAAAGTAGGAAATTTATTAAATGATCTCGTTGATAGTGTTAATAAAAGGATAGATAATGTAAAGGGAAATGATATTTTAAAGCTTTCTGCTGACATCCATTACAACCTGGTTAATATACATCCATTTGGCGATGGAAACGGAAGGACTTCAAGGTTAATGATGAATTATGTGCAAATGTATCATAAAGAACCTTTGATAAAGGTTTTTACGGAAGATCGAGCAGAATATATTAAGGCGTTAAACGATACAGAAAAAAAGGAAGATATTTCTATTTTCAGGAATTTTATTTGCAAACAGCAAATGAAGTTTTATAAAGCTGAAATAAGAAAATTCAGAAAGAAGGATAAAGGATTTAGATTGATGTTTTGAAATAAATAATAATAAATTAAAACTGCAAGAATTGAAAGTTATGTTTGATATAACAAGTAATGTTAATATAAGAGCATTACTCTATTTATCAGGTCAATCATTAAGACCGGGTGAATGGAAAAAATTTATAAATATTATTTGGAACTGAATGATGATAATCTCGATTATGATAATATTAAGTGGTAAAGTATGAAAATAGGTTATGCAAGGGTAAGTACCAATCATCAGAATTTGGAAGTTCAAAAGGAAGCTCTTCAGGAAGCAGGATGTGAAAAAATATTTGAAGAAAAAGCGTCTACACGAAAAGAACGCAAAGAACTGATAAATCTGATTAATCAGTTAAGGAAAGGTGATATGGTTATTGTTTGGAAACTGGATAGGCTCGGTAGAACTACTCTGGAATTAATTAAACTGATTAACGAGTTTAATGAAAAAGGTATAAAATTCAAAAGTTTAAATGACAGCCTGATCGACACCAGTACTCCAAACGGTAAATTAGTTTTTTCAATATTTTCTGCGTTAGCTGAACACGAAAGAGAAATTATAAGAGAACGAACAATAGCAGGGTTAGAATCTGCAAGAAAAAAGGGGAGAAAAGGCGGTAGACCGAAAGGTTTATCAAAAGAAGCTAAAAATAAGTCTGCTGCTGCTTTGACATTATACAACAAAGGAGAATCTATAAAGGATATTATGAAAACTGTTGGAATAAGAAGTAAAGCAACACTTTACCGTTATTTAAGATATGAAGGATTAGAATTTAAAGGTAATGAAGTTTCCGAATAATCGGGATATCCGCATTATGGAAACAGGCATAAGAATATAAAACTAAGCTATTACAACAATAATAAGAACTATACTAAAAAAAGTTTCCAAAAAGGACTAAGTGAATACCTGGTGAATAAATAAATTTTAGTCCGGGACTAAAATTAAAACAGTAGACTGTTTCAGGGATAGCAAAGGAAAAATTTTATAATTATATTTTTCAACTTACGGAAAGTGTGTTTAGTTTTCTTCTAAGAAATTTTCTATTTCAATTTTCACATATCAAAAAAAATTTTCAAATAGAATGATTTTAAATTAAAAAAAATATCCGTATATGCGGATAATAAAAATATTTATTTTATATTTACCCTTGAAAACGGATAAAAATTAATGTAATAAATTAATTATTTTATGGCACAAATTATTTATAATAAAAAGAAATATGAATTTAAGATTATAATAAATTCTGTTTCTAGTGTAAATCATAAGCTAATAAAAGAGTATTGGAAAATTAAAAATAATTCATTTTTAAAAACTCCAAAAGAAATATGTAAGATATACAATATTAATTATCAGCAATTAGATAAAATAATTGTAAATCAATCAAGGGCTGAAATTATAGTAGGGATATGCACTTCTTGTGGTAACAATATTATTAGAAATGCTTTTTCTCAACAAAATTTTTTTGAAAAGTTAAGTATGAATGATCTTTGTATTGATTGTGAAAGAAAAAATAATAATTCAGATAATTCTATTAATGTAAAATATACAAAAGCAGAATTAAAAAGAAAAGAATTAATGCAATATGCTTTAGAAAATCAGCTTTGGAAAGAATTAGATGATACTACATTTGATATACTTTATAAAATAGTAGAATTAGGCGATAAAAAATTAATTTATGATAAAGTATTTAAAGGTAATTCTAAAAATAAAAGAATATGGAATAAAGTAAATATATTACATGACAAGGGGTTAATTGATGTTAAGCGTTTAGATAAAACTGTTATAAAGTTTGATTTTAAAAGAGAATTATTTAGTCGTTTATGTTTAGGTCCTAAACCTAAAAATATAAAATATACTAAATCACCTGGTAATAAAATTAATGAAGATGTTATTCAGTTTAAATTGGAAAAAAATCCTAAAAAAAGAGAAAAAAATCATCCTTATTATTCAGGTGTAGTTAGTTTTAATAAAACAATAACAATTGATAAAGATGTAGAATATGTATATGGTGGTTGGGTTAATCCCGATGGAACTATTGATATAAAAATTGAATCATTAGAATCTGTAAAACAAAAATTAAATAAAATATCTAAAGATTTTTCTAATGTTAAAAATATATTATCAATAAAAGATATTTTAGATAACAATTCTTTTGAAATGTAATATTTAAAATTGTAAAATGGGAGTAAAGGGAATAAGAGTTGATAAGGCAAAAGAACTTCAAAAAGAACCAAAAAAGCAAAAAAGGAAGGTCGATAGAAAGGAGCATGATAATTTGTGTTTAAAAGCTTTAAAATGGCTTAAAAGGCACGAAAGAAACATCAAAGTTCCAAACTGTTCTATTATTGCTGTTGATATGGTTACGGTAGAAAATGAAACTCCTGATGTGATAGGTTGGAATAGTGCATATAGTGTTATGATTGAAGTTAAAGTAAGTCGTAGTGATTTTTTACAAGATAGTAAAAAACCTTTCAGAAATAATTCTGAAAAGGGAGTTGGCGAGTTAAGATTTTATTGTTGTCCTGATGGTCTTATAAAAGAAAATGAGATACCTGGTAATTGGGGATTGTTATATTTAATGGAAAACAATAAAATTGAAATTGTAAAAAAAGCAGTAAGACAAACATCAAATTTAATTGCTGAAAGAAATATGTTATTAAGTATAATAAGAAGAAAAAATGCTTAACTGGATAAAAGAATATAAATCCATTTTTCGACTAAAAGGACTTGAAAAGGAAATGAAAATTCCTGTGGATTCTTTAAGAAAAAGTTTTTCAGAAAATAATAAACAGGAATTATCCGAAAAATGGAAACCTGAAATATATAGGTACCTTAAGAAGTTTTATAATTCTTTGGGTGAAGTATTAAAAAATTACGAACAAAATAAAAAATAACTAATTATGAATAAATCAACTGAATTTAAAAGAATATTTGAAAATAAATATAATTGTAAGGTTAGTGATTATCAATCTCATTGGATTAAAGATGAGATATCACTTTATGTTAATTATAATGGAAAATACTTTATTGTTTGTGATGATAGTAGTATTGAAAATTATGTTGATGCAATATTAAATGATCCGTATTTTGCAGGAATTGAAGTTCCATCTTATATATGGGAAGAAATAGCAGATGCAAGGGATGAAGATTCAGATTACATTATTGAGTTATTTAGAGTTTATAGAACATCAAATTTAATAAAAAATGAAATAATTAAAAATGAGCTAAAGCGTATTATTAATTTAGAAAATAAACAGGAATTATTAATTGCATTACAAATAAAAGAGAATAGTGGTTCAGCAAAATTTTATGAATATTTAGAAAATACCAATCCTTTTTTATATGGTTGTGCTATTGTTGCTTTGGCGAAAATTGAATATGAAGCTGTAAAAATAGAATTAGTTGGAGATATTATTAGTAACGGTAAAGATACATTGTGTGAAATGCAGAATGGAGTATTTGAATTTATCGATTATGATGAAAATATAAATTATTATATATATTCCATTGATGAAGTAACTTTTAAAACTCATACTAAAAAAATATAATAAATATATTATGAGAAATTTAGCAGATTTTACATTTAAACATCTTGGGTGGATTCAAGAAAATAAGGAATTTATAACAAAAATTAACGTTTTTACAAAACCAATCACCCAATTTGGTAGACACTATTTAAGATTTCATATAGATTGTGAATATAGTGAACAAATGGATTATAAAAAAGTATGGGAATTTAATGAACGATTAAGCATATACAGTCAACAACATTATTCCTTTTATCAGGGAAAACAATATGATAATTATAGACCTAAAGAAGAAAAAAAGATTTGGGAAATAGATTTAGAAATAGAAAGAAATTTATATGAATATTTTGTTGGAATAATAACACATTTCTTTGATATGTGGAAATTGAAATATAAAATTTCAGAATTTGAAGATTTTAAAAGTGAACGTGATAGAAAAAAAGAAGAAAACAGAGTAAATTCGGAAATATTTAAATGTTCTTCATGTGGATTAAATACTGACCCTGATTTAAATCATGCTATAAATATGAGTAGGTTAAAATTGGATGAAGAATTAGATATAAAATAAAAGTTCTTTGAAAAAATTAAAAAATAAAAGGGGTGGTTTTGCACCCTAAGCTGAGAAATATTAGTTTATTTACTCGGCAACTACCTTTTAATAAAGAAACAAAAGGTTATAGGTTTTGTATAACCTTGAAAATAAAGGTAGACAAAACTTACCTTCACCTTTCTTGATCATATCCATAGTTTTGTATAACCTTGAAAATAAAGGTAGACAAAACTGAATATTTATAAACTTTTAAAAAGATTTGGTTTTATATAACTTTAAAAATATAGGTAGACAAAATCTCCCTGCTTGATATTTTTTATTAGAATTAAATTTTGTATGTTCTTAAAAAAAGGTAGACAAAATTCAGGAAGAACTTATTATTAGCATACAAATAAAAGGTTATGTATAAATTTGAAAAAATGTAATTAATGTATTATTGGAATAAAATTGAGTTAGAATTATTTTTGGAGTATCAAAAATATAGTAATTATTTATTTATACATTTATGGCAAGATTTAGATATTGAAGATATAAATTCATATTTAATGGAGCTTGAAACAAAAATGTGTATTGTAAATAAATTTGTAAATATTTATAAAAAAAACGAGCTTGTGGAAATAGTTCGGTTTATTGATATTGGAAAAATTGAAGATGAATATGAAAATTTACTTATTTGGTTTCCTGTTAATTTTAAAGATAAAAATGAAATGTTAAATTATTTAACAGAAGAATTAAAAAAAACTATATAAAAGTTCTTTGAAAAAAATTAATAATAAAAGGGGTGGTTTTGCACCCTAAGCTGAGAAATATTAGCTTATTTACTCGGCAACTACCTTTTAATAAAAAAATTAAAGGTTATAGGTTTTGCATAACCTTGAAAATACAGGTAGACAAAATGAAAAAGATGAACAATTAGAATTGAACATCGTTTTGCATAACCTTAAAAATATAGATAGACAAAATATGAAGCTGTTACTTTTAATGATTACTCTAATTTTACATAATCCTGAAAATATAGATAAATAATATTAATATTTAACTTTCCTGAAAAAACAATAATATAATTTTTTATTATCAACATTTGTCTAATCAATGAATATTATATATTTTTATCATTGATAATAAATTAATTAATAACAAACCTTTAAAATTTATCGTTATGAAAACAGAAAAAGCAAATTATTTAGGCGTAGCATGGGAAAATCAAGAATTTGAAAATAGTAATCCCGGTTACAGAATTTCTTTAAATGCGGATGAAATTCAAAAAATAGATAGTGATATAATTAAGATATCTGTATCTAAAAGAAAAGAATTGAGTGAAAATAAAGAAGAATTTACTCATACCGTTTATCAAAATACGTATGATGAAACAAAAAAGCCTAATTTCAATGCTGATTTATTTATTAATATTCCAAAAAAGAATTTATTAGAATATGGCGCCGATGAAAAAGGAAATACCATCATATATGCTTCTCCTAAAAAAGAACAATCTGTTACTGCTGATAAAGCAGATTATCATATAAAAACTATGGTAAATAGTGATACTAAAGAAACCGATTATATAAAAGGTGCCAAAGCCTGGTCAAAAGAAGCTCAAAATCGGTATTTTATTGTTGGTTCGGCAAAAGATGTTGAGTTAGAAGATAAAGATGGTAACAAATTTAAAATTAAGCGTTTATTTTTAGAAAAGAAAAAAATAAGCAAAACTCAACTAACAAAACAAGGATATTTAAATTTATCTGTTCAGGAAAATATTCGGGGTAATGCCTTTGTTTATCGTTCAGTTTACAATGATGATAATAATTTAATAAATATATCCATTCCCGAAAAAGACAAGGATGGAAATAATAATATTGAAAAATTATTAAATAGCAATCCGGACAAAGAGCATATTGTATTAGAAATTGCTCCTAAAAAAGACAAAGAAAATGAATTAACTGTATCATTTTATGATCATCAAAAAGCAACAAAAGAATATGTTGGTAATGGGTGGGATATGGAAAAACAAAGGTCGGTTGAAGTAGAAAAATTAATTGATGAAGCATTTACCAGGAAGCCTAAAACATTTGAAAAATTTGAAGAGTCATTAAAAAATAATGGTATTAATATGGCTAAAAAAGATGGGGCAATTAATTTTATTTATAAAAACAAATGGTATGATATTGGAAGCTTTAAAAAAGCCGGTTCATTCATAAATAATATAAATGAACTTAAAGAAAAACAAAAAACAAAAGAGCCAAAACAAAAAGCAAAAGAATCTAAGGAAAAAATTAAAGAGCCGAAACAAAAAGCAAAAAAAGGCATGGAAAGATAATTGTTCCATAAAATATAATAAAGATAAAAAAAAGGGCCTAAAACCCTTTTTTTTGTTTTCAGCGAAGTATTTCTTTTTTGGAATTAGTATTGATATTTTTTAAATCATCATTAAAATCTTTAAGTTTTGGTACTTCTATTTTAAAAAAAGAGTGTTCATTATATCGGTATTTATGAATGAAATTAAACAATTCATCTAAATGTAGATTTTTAGCAGGAAAATAAATACGTGCATTTGATAAAGTATCTGATATTTTATTAATATGCAATTCAAACGGTTTTCCTTCAACTGTATAATTTGAAAATGTTTTATTTAAATTATTAACATATTCAGAAAGTAAAGCAATGTTTTGTATTCCAAAAACTTTATTTTTATGAGAAAAAGAAATATCTAAATAACAATTATATTTATCAGTTCTATGTAAATCAATTTTAGCTGAATTTAAAAATGGTTTATCAGATAAAGGAATAATATTATTATCAAGCTGACAAATTGTTTTCAAATTAAAAATTTTACCACTTAAATCATTATCGTTAATTAAAATAAGTTCTTTAGGTTTTTGAATATTTATAGATTTTGATAATAAATGAATTTGTTCATTTGTTAATGTTCCTTCCGAAGATAAATATCTTACAGATTTATTTTTTAATTTTTCAAAATTTAATTGAAAATGACTCATTCCATCAATCATACTTTCTGTTAAATATAATTGATCAAGATTACGTGATCGATTATAACTGGCACAAAAAGATGAAGCTTTATTTCCAATACAACCAGAAAATTTTTCGTTTTTAATAGAAATAGCTTTTATTCTTTCGTGATCAGCCATTGTGAAAACTGTATTAATATAGGTTTCATTTCGAGTATCATCAACATATTTTTTATTTTTTATAATTGGTTTAAAATATGGATGATCTATAATTTTATCTTTAATTTTACGATTATGTAAAAATGTTCGATCAGTAAAATTTAATAATTGATTATATTGAGTATTAATAATACCAGGATTAATTTTTTCACCAACAGGTATATTATATTTACTTTTTTTAGGTGGAATATAATTTTTACTATTCATGTATTTATCAAGAATTTTTCTTACATGGCCTAAAGTTAATTTTCTTTGACCGGGTTCATTATATCTTTCTTCAACAAAATCAATAATTGTTGGACTTTTATCATTATTAGGTGCAATTTCATAATCAGGAGACCAGTAAGTATAATGTCCTTTATCATTTCTTTTAACAACATATACAAAGTCGGTAATTGGGTCTTTTAGTCTTGGTTGATTTTTTGTTGATTTTTTTTTAGTTTCATAAAAACCATGTAAAATCATAAATTCTGCCAAATTAATATCTATCTTATACTTGTCTAAAGGTTCATATTTTTTTTTCATGGCGATAAATTTTAAAGGGTTGTATTTTTATTATCTATATCATCAGTTTCGTCAGAATTTAATAAAATAAAATTTTCAAATTCAAAAAAATCAATTAAAGAATCATAAAAAATAATTAAATGTTCTTTTTTATAAGGTATCTTAAGTTCTAAAAAATTTATATTATCTGTTTTATAGTTTGAAAAATTAAAATTAAAAAAAGGTAATATTTCATTAAAATTTGGAGATGTTTCAAGTAGTGATTTATATTTATTAATTAATTTACTATTTAAATTATTAAAAGATTTTATAAAATCAATTATTTTATTTTTTGATGATGAAATATTAACACGAAAAAAAATTGTATTAAAAGATTCCTGGTGTTCTAATATAAATGAAAAAGGAATATATTTTTGAGCATAAAAAAGAAGAAATTTAATTAAAGAAAATAATTCAAAAATATTGTTATGATAAATAAGTGTAAAATTTTTATTTATTAAACGAAATTTATCAAGTTTATTAAAAATGCCTTCAATAGTTTTTATACTAAAATGTTGATTAATAATAAAAATTAAATAATGAGAAGTAAAGACCTTTGAAAAGAAATGAATAGATGATAACGGATTAAAACAAACGAAAACTTCTCTATTCGATTCATTTTTAATTGAGCTCCAATATCCGTCATAATTATTATAACGCAATTTAGCATTATCAGAATTAATATCGAAATCATAAAAATTAATAATTTCATCATTTAATTTCAAAGGCAATGAATATTCATTGGTATTATAATGTTGAAAAATTTTATCTTTAAATTCATTGGTATTAAATAAATTTAAATTTATTTCATCATTTTCATCATCCAAATCAATAGATGTTAATGATACAATATGTTTTAAAAAATCATCAATTGAAATATGATCATCAAATGTTAATTTATCTGTTTCTATTAATTTAATTTGATTGTTAAGTTTTTTTAAATATTCAATATCCCAGGTATTCTCAACAATTAAAAAAAAGCATAAAAGATCAATTTTATGTAAACGATCAATCCAAAAAAGTGTTAAATTATTTTTGTTTTCACTGTCAAAAAAAATAGCAAATTGATTGTTATTAATTTTAAAAGAAATTGAAAAAGAAGTTTTATCAAATATTTTTGCATTATAATATTCAATAATTTGATTAAAAGTAATATTAAATTTCATTGCGATAAATTTTAAAAGGTTAATTAAAAAAATCTTCTATTATACTATATGCTTCATCTAAAATTCGTTTTTTATTATGTTCTGCTAAGTTATTCATTATTTTATAATTCATATCTTCATCTTTTGTTGTAATATAATTTGAAAATTGTGGTATAGCTTCTCCTTCAAAATTAGCTCTTTTAAATTGAGTAAAAAAATATGGTGGCTTACCATCAGCTACCCAGCCAAGGAAATGACCGGTAGCTTGTGCTGAAATTAATCGTGGTTGTAAAACTTTTTCTCTTTTTACAGATTCATTAATACTTTTGCTGTCAACACTTGTAGTATGTGATGTGCTTTTCATTTCTTTATCTCCAAGCATATCCATTACAAATTTTATTGTAGCTTCACTTCCGGTTCTTCCAATTGCTCTATTATTTGAATTAGTTTTCATATTTTTAGCAGTTTCATCACCATAATTATCTTTAGCTTGTTCATATCCTTGTAATCCCAATATTACGCATATTTTCTTTTTACGTATTTCACTCATAAATTGATCAATATTTAAAACTTTAACCGATGGAAATTCATCAAAATGAAATATACCTGGATGGTTTTTAGATCGGTGCATTTTAGTCATAATTGTTTTAAATATTACACTAATTGCCGGGGCAAAAAGTTTTCTTCGATACATATCCGGGTCGTTACCAACAACTAAAATATATGGGTTTTCAGGATTTGTAACATTTAAATCAAAATCATCTTTGGATAAAACCCAAAATGCTTCGGCTGTACTCATATCAGATAAAGGTACCTGACCGGAAACTTTTGCACTTGCCAAAGTAGAATTTGCTCCACCTTTATAAGCACTTAATAAAGATGCCATATCTTGATGTACTCTTCTATCATGTTCAAGCCAGGTAAACATTTTTTTATCATCAGGATAAGTGGCCAAACAAATTATATGAGGAAGGGTTAAATATTGTGGATATGAATAATAAAGTCTTAAAGCAATACTTCGAACATAAGAAACGCCATATTTATCCCAAAAATCGTTCTGACCACCTTTTTTATTCGATTTATTTAAAAGGGTTTCCATAAAACCATTAATAACAGCAGCAACATCAGAATCTTTTTCAACATATCGTGGTGCTAAAGGATTAATACGTACTGACCGGGTAGGGTCGCCAAAATTTAAAAAAGCAAACTTAACAGGTTTTTCTTTTTTCTTGAAAAATAATTTATGAAAAAATGAATGATTATTTTTTACTGTTTTATTATTATTGTTTTTATAATATTTATATGCTATTCTTCCAAGAATAGGAGAATCGGCATGGCGTGGATTACCTTCTAAATCGTAAATTACTCCTGCCAGGTTCATATCATACGATTGTTTAATCATAAATTTTAAAAAAGTATCTGATTTACCGGAACCGGTTCCACCTTCAATCCAAAAATGACTAAATATATTATGAAAAGTCAGGGTTTTGTTATTTTTTAATTTAAAAACAAATTGATATTTATTTTTTAAATTACTTACGCCAAAAATATCTTCATTTTTAAATTCATTTTTAAATGGAGAAATGGCAATTGTTGTAATAAAAATATGTGAAACAAAAATTGAAGGATATAGATAAATATCGTAATAATAAAAACCGGTATATCCATAAATAAATAATGGAGTTATTATTACAAATAAAAATTGAAAAACTCTTTTTTTTGATAATGATAATTTTGAACTTATATCAATTCTTTCAATTAATAAAACACCCAGGATTAAAACAAAAACATATAAACCACGAATAAATATTATTTCTTGATGAACATGATTTTTAAAAGTTAGTGATATTTCAGTTAAAATATCATTTAAAAAGGGATTTATGATGCCTGTATAGAGTAAAAAATCAAAAATGATTACCATTATAAAAAGACTAATAAGTATTGTTAAAACGTCGTTTAAATGATATTTTTTTTGTGATTCCATGTTGATTGTAATTTAATTATTAATATTTTTAATATAATCTTTAATATCAATGTCTTTAAGTTGATTTTTATATTGTTTTTTTAAAAAAAGATCAATGGGTATATCATAATAAGTACAAAATCCTAATAAATTGAAATACGAAATATCATTTAAGTTTAATTTTTTTTTTTTATTGTTGGGATTAAGAATTGTTTTTAATTGTAATGAATCAATATTTTTTAATTTAGCAATAGTATGTAAATATTTTAAAGAATCAATATCAATTCTTCTGTCTTTATTTTTATTTGAATCTAATTCTTGTTGAAATAAATCAATAGGGTCTAAATCTAATTTTTCTATTAATGTCAACAAATCTTTGACTCTTAGACTTTCATTTCTATAAAAAGCTGCAAAAAGGCCAGGCCTACTGATGCCTATATACATCGCTAAATCTTCTTTAGTTAAATTTAATTCTTTAGCTCTGGTCTCGATTGCTTTAATAATATTTTTCATTATCTGTTCATATTATCGTTATCTCTTTTTCTTCTTTTTTTCTTTTTCCTTTTAATATCAAGTTCGTCTCGATCAGGTCCCGAATATGTGGGTGGTATATTATTAATATATGTTGGAATAGGTTTTGAATAATCCATATTCGGAACATGATTATAGTTATTCTTCAATTCTGTAATTGATGATTTTTCAAAATTAAATTGTAGGTTTTCTTTAATATGATTATAGGATAAATTTTTACTTATATCACTTGCTTTAAAAACAGAATTGTCAGAATCATTCATTATTTTAAAAGATAAACCATAAATACCATTTGAATTTTGATAACAAATGGTTTCAATTCCTTTTTGTTGTAAATTAAAAATTAAAACTGATAATGTAGGAGAATTGCGGACAGAAAAATATAAATTTTTACGTATAAAAGTCATTTTATCATCATCTGAATGATATTGTAATTTATTTAATTGCAAATTATTATTATTGGTAATATAATCATATTTAAATTCTTTATTAAGTGAACGATCATCAATATAAAAATTATCATCTTTAAGACCATAAATAAATCGTGGACTACCTTTTATAAAAACTTTACGAAAATAAATATCATTTGATGTAAGGTTGTCAAAAAAATTATTAATATCTGACGATTGATTATATATATTAACTAATTTATTTTTTAATTCATCTTTAAGCATGGAATTAAAATATTTTCTTTGATGTAAAAATGATAAAACATGATCATAATTATTTCCTAAAATCTTTTCATATTCTAAATTTGTAATAGAATTGTATCGAATATTTTTTAATTCTTCGGGTTTAAAATAATCTTTAATAAAATCTTTGGCAGCATGATCCCGGAATGCTTTTTTTATAGCTTTATCAATATAGTATTTACGAAAATTTAATTCTTTAAGATTTAATTTAGCTTTTTCAGAAAGATCGTATGATGTAATTTTAAGGTTGTATTTTTGTTCAAGCTTCCTGGATAATTTTTGGGAACGTAATTTATAATAAGAATCATTTAATTTATTTCCATCCCAATTTACCATAGATAAAATAATATGAATATGTGAATGTTCTTTATCACTATGTTTATATGCTAAATAAGGAGAATTATCCCAATTCATACCATATAAATAATCATATATTAAATTTTTAAATTGTTCATCTGATAAATATTCTCCTTGTGTTAAATTTAATGAAATATGCATTCCAACATTTTTTTGAATATTACTATTACTGGAAATGTGTTCATCAAAAAATTTAATATATTCTTTTGCGTTTTGATTTTCAATAAAAGTATTATCCTGAAAACGAATAATAGATGTGTTATTAATTTTTTTTTCATTATAATATACAGAGCCGGTAAAAGAATTATCAATTTGACTAATTTCTGCTATCATATTTTTTTTAATATTTTTTTCAATTCTTCAATATAAGATTCTATTTCAATTAAATGGGTTTCAAATTGAGAATTTGCTTTAAAAATATGAATTTGTTTTGTAATTTGATTTAAATTTATTCCTATTCTTCTTAATTGAGAAATTAATTCTTTTTCTAATTGCGTTCTTTCTATTTTAACAATTCTTCCTTTTAAACTTTGTTTGCGTATAAATGTTCTCAATGGAATTGTTTGTCGCATTTGATGTAATTGTTCTAATTGTTTTTTTGAATAACGAATATTAATTTCATAAATTAATAATTCATCTTCTTTTTTATAAGACTTATCTCTGTTTCCTTCTTTCTTTCTTTTTGTCATTTTTCTTTTTTTTCATTGCGACCACAGGGAGCAATCCACCCTGAGCTTGCGAAGGGCAAGGATGTTTTCGTGTGAGCAAAAGTGTAAACTTTTGCGGGAGCGAAAACACACCTTGCACAAAATTGTTATAGCTTTCTTTTATTGCAAATATATAAGATTTTTTAAATTATAAAAATTTTGTATTTGTTTTCCTTTTTCTTTCATAATCAATGACTAATAAATATATAATGGAAATTATATTACACTCCGCTTGCGCTACGTGATTTATGCGATAAATTATTTAAAGGAATAAGGTATCTCCGCTTACGCTACGATATGATTTATATAAAAAAATGAAAATATAAGCATATAGAAGTAATAAAATATAGAAATATAGAAATATAGGAATATAGAAATATAGGAATATAGAAATATAGAAAAAATAAAATTTATAAATAAATAATATTATTTATATAGAAATAAATAAGAAAATAAATATTTATACAATAAAATTGATATATAATAAATATTATATATATTTGAATAATAAATAAATATTATAACTTTTAAAATATTAAAAAGAATTTATAAAAAATTAAGAAAATAATATTATAATAAAATAAATTGATTAATAACTAAAATTTTAAATTTATGAAACTAAAGGAAACAAAAATCGTCTCAATTGCAAGTTTAAAAGGTGGTATTGGTAAAACAACTGATACAGCTATGGTGGCAAATTATATTCATCATTTTACAAATTATTCATGTTGTGTTATTGATATTGATCATCAAAGTTCGTTATCAGATATACGAAATGATGAAATGGATAATAATCCCGGGGATATAAATCCTTTTGAAATTATAGGGGTTCAAAATCCTTTTGATAATAAGGAAGATATTGAAAAGATAGTACCAAAAATGGTTGTAGATGAAATAATAATGAATCTTGATGCTTTAAAAGGCAATGTAGATTTTATTTTTATTGATTTACCTGGTACTATTGATCAAAAAGGAGTGTTAGAATTATATGCACTTGTAAATCATTTATTTATACCTACTGGATTAAGTTCTTTAGATTTAAAAAGTTTTGTTAAGTTTTATTCTTATTATGTTCAAAAAATTATTCCTATTAAGGATAAATATAATATTGAGCATACTATACATGCGTATTTGCATGCAATAGATTCTAATACAAATCAATTTAAAGAATTTCAGGAAATAAAAAATGAATATCCTGTTAATTTTTTATATGGTTTTACTACATACTCACGAAAAACATATCAGGATGAATTTTCTACATTAAAACCATTAAAACATCAAAACAAAAAAAATCAACAAAAATTAACTCAATTATGTAAAGAAATTGTTAAGATAATAAAAACCGAAAATTATTAAGATATGACAACAAAAAAAACAAAAAGCAGAGCCAATACAAAGCCAAAAACAAACGTGGCTAATGTATTAAAGGATATTCATAATTTGAAAAATCCAATTGAAAAGTCGGAAGAAAAAGAAGAAATAAAAAAAGAGCCGGAAGAAACTCAACGTGAAAATATAGAAAATGAACAAAGCCGAAAAGGAGAAAAAAATAATGAAAATCAGGAAGTAAAAAAGGAAAGTAAAAAAGAAACTTCTGAACAAACAAAAAGGAGTAAGTCTGATTTTGAGCAATATTTGAAAAAAAATGATTTGTATGATAACGAAGCAATTACATCAATGGCTGTTCCCAGTACTTTGAATAAAAAAACTAAAGCCATTGCTCATGCTGCTGGCATTAGTCAATTAAATTTTATGATTAATGTTTTAGATACATTTATTAATGAGCATCAACAGGAAATAAAAAAATTAATATTAAAGAAAAATACTGAATTGTTTTAAACAAAAAAAGCGGCTTTTAGCCGCTTTTTTATTTTGGTATTGAAATAACTCCAAGTAAATCTAAAAGTATGATAATAGCCAGGACAATTAATCCGACCATTATCATTTTAAGATGAAATTTACCCAGGTTCCGTTCGTAATTATCCATTTTTATATTTAATGTTTAATATTCAAATTCGTAAGCAGTAGAATTTCCTGTTTCAAGTGTTACCGAATGGCGTGTTTTTTTTATATGTGCATAAATTTTGTTTCTTAGATTCTGCATTCTGTTTTTATCATTAATATTTAATGCAGAATCCCAATTACATATATCACATTGTGCATATGCATGAATTATTCCGTATTTTGTTGTTTTGATTTTGGTCATTATTATTTGATAATTTAGATTTCTAAAATATTTTCAATTATAAGTCCGTTTAACATTCTCCATTTTCCGTTTTTAAAAATTTCTAATGGTTTTAATATGGAAAGATTATTTAAATTAATAAAATTTCCATTATAAATAGATGATTGAAAATCACAATGTAATATTTCACCATTGGCAGCAATCCACATTTGAGTTAAGTCCTGGTTTAAATTTTTGAAAGTAATTATTTTACTTGTAGTGTTATTAAGCCAATTATAAAATTCTTTTTGTGTTTTAAACTTTTTTGAAATGTATTTTGGAGTAAATAAATTAGTATTCATGATTATTATAGTTTTAAATTAATAAAAAATAAATTGATTGAATGGTATTTTTCGAATTAAAAATTGATGATGTAAAAATGATTTTATTTTAATGTCTGTTGAAAATTTAGTTTTACCATAAGGCTGTAAATTATGATCTTTGCAAAAAGGTACATAAATATTATAATACGCTTTGCTTTTATTGGTTGTAAATATTCGTTTATTATCTCCCAGGATAATAATTTCATAAAATATACTGTTTTTCATATTTATTCAATATTAAACCATTTAGTCCAAAAAAATTTACCTTTCACAAATTTATCAAAATATCTGAATCGAATTTTTTTAACATTATCGGGTAAAGGCATAACATCGGTTCTCAATAATTTAGAGCCATCAATTTGATGTGCCGTAGCTTTTTTTATTATAATTTTAGCTTTCTTTCTTGTTATTGTGTTTGGAATATTTTTCATGATAATAAAGGTTAAAATATTCAAAAAATTCAATTTCAAATTTTCTGTCAAAACGTGTATAAACGATACAATTTAAATGAAAATTAATAAATGCAAAAAAAGATTTTATAAATTGAGTTTTATCATTTTGAAGATCGTCAGAGTAAAAAGATGAATCAATAAATAAATCAAAAAGTTCATTAAGATTATAGACAATAATTTCTGATTTTCCAATTGGTAGAAGTTTTATTTCTTGCATAAGCGATAAATTATAAAGGATTAAAAGAATTAAAAGTTTAATGATTGGCCATATAAAAAGCTTCGGCAAAACCAAGCGGAGTAATACTTCTTAGTTCTTTGGTTTTTTCACTTTTTCCACCAAGTTTATACCAATAATAGGAGCCACGTTTACCATTTTTATCAATATAAATTTTAGGTTCAACAATGTAAGTTTTTTCAGGAAAGTTAAAATCACCATATAAACCTGTTTTTTTAGTATATGCATCACCATACCAATAAGGTTGAAAAAATTCAGGCTTGCCTAATTCGGGTACTAATTTATGTAAACGGCCAACAGGATTTTCTAAAACCCAAAAATCGGGCATGCATAAATCAACAATACGTAGTACTTGATAAACTAATTCAATACTTTGGGCGGTTGAACCGTTTTTATCTTTATCTTTCTACCAACGAGCTCCAGAAGATGCAAAATCGGTACAAGGTGGGGCGGCTAAAATACCATCAACAGTACCATAATTATCAAAAATATGTTCATAAAAATAGTCAGCGCAAGCATTTTCTATATTTGAAAAGGTATTAAATAGATCACAGGAATGTTTTATATCCCAAAGAATAATATTCCATCCTGCTTCGGCGTATGGCAAAGACCAATTACCCGAATAATCAAACAAGGATAGTAAAGTTTTCATTTTTTTAAAGAATAATAAATATTTTGAAGGATCCGGAAAATAAATAATCCGATTTTATAAGCTATTTGAATAACTTTAATTGAAATTGCAATGCTTATAACGTAAATCATAATTGTAAAAAAGCTCATAACAGAAAGTTTTTGATTAAAAAATTTGTTTTCCGTAAACAATGTTTGATTGAGTTAGTTTTCCATAATAATCGTTGCTTTCAATTATAGCAACATAATTATTATTGTCTTTTAGATTTTCAGCCATTTTTAAGGCATCATCTAAATTATTATATTGAAATTCATTAAGTATCATTTTCTTTATATTTAATGTATTCAGGATATAAATCCCTGGCAAGAACTTCGTTAAAAGCATCAGGGTTTATAAATCCGTTATGTTCAACAATTGCAAATAATTCTTCATTTGTGGTAAAAGATTCAATTTGTTTTTTGAATCCTGGACTAAGTGGAGCCGGAAAAAAACCTAAAGGGGTTTTAATTTTTTTTGCTTTTGTTTTCATGGTATAAATTTTTTAAAAGTTATATTAAAAAAATAAATTAATCTAAAAAAGTATTTAAACTTTCAATAGTAAAATCAAATTCTCTTTCTTCAATTTTATTTTCTATTTTTTCTTTTAATTTTTCAAGTTGATTTAACATTGTAAATAATTACTCCCGATGGAATTGAAATATAATTTTAGTTATTAATCGTACCAAAAGGGAGTAATTATTAATTGTGATAAGATGGAATATTCCCTGCCTTTAAGGCAGGGATTTTGTTTTTATTCAGAAACAGGCAAAGTTACTTTGCTTAATAAAATAAATTCCTGAAAACGATCAATTGAATGAACAAATAATAATTCATAAAAAGCGGGATTAAATTCTTCGTAGGTTTTATAATTAATTCCAAATTGCATAAAAGGAAATTGATATGAATCATTAAAATATTCAATATCACTATTTAGTTTATTCATATCAGAATCATAAAGATTAATAACAATAAATGAAACTGGTTTATTAAAATTAAGTGAATCTTTATAATCATTAAGATTATAAACTTCATCAACAATTATTTCTGAAACAGGAAAATTAACATTTACCGGATAATCATTATAATAATAATCAATAAAATCATTTAAATAATCACCTTGATATTTAAAAGAAATTAATCCTGAAAGGATTGTTATATCATTATTATTTAATATTTCAATATAAATACTAGTAGGAAAAATTTTCTTTTCAAGAAGATCGTTATTTTCAATGTTAAATGAATAATTTAATATTTGTTCATCAGCATCAAATAAATGGCTTAAATAAAAACGTTCATTAGAATTATTATCAACCAGGTAAATAATAATTTTATTGAAAGTGTTAATATCTAATTCAGAATTTGAATGAAGCAGATCATTAACAGAATAAGTAGAGTCAGATTCAATTAAATTTAATTCTGGATTTATAATTGCAGAATTAAAAGAATTGTAGTTTTCATTGTTTTCTTCACAGGCAAAAAAAGCAAGTGATAAAATTGCGATAAAAATAAAGTTTAACGTTTTCATAATTAAATTGTTTTTAAAGTTCATAAAAATTTGATTTTAAATTGAAAAATAAAAATAAGATTATTCATTTTAAACAGGTTAGTTACCTTTGCATCAAAATTAATGTCAAACAAAAATCAATATTTATTTTAATACAAAAGAGTTTAAAAAATTATAAGGAAATAGGTAGGGTTGAATTTAAATAATTAATATAATATTCATCTTCATAATAATTATTACTTAATCGTATTTGAATAAATAATAATTCTGAATTATTGAGTTTTAAATAAGATTGGTATTCGTTTTCATCAATAATAAAATTAAAATTTTCTAATTTTTCAAAAGAATCAAAATAATTTAATCTTTTATAAATCAAATAATCATTTTCATCTGTAATGGTGAAAGAAAATAATTTTATTAAAGTATCGGAAACATAAGTATTTAAACAAAAAGTATCAATAGAATAATTTTGATTAACAAAAATAGTATCAATATCAAAATTAATGTTTTCAGTTTCAGGAAAAATAAAACTTTCATCATCTAAAGGTTTATCACATGACAAAAAGAATAAACTCAATAAAAAGCAAATAAATAAAATTTTCATAGTTTATATAAGTTTTAAACATTAATAGTAAATTCATCCGGATAAACTTCTATTTCTTTTCCGGATTCACAAATTTTTACCCGCCACATATATTGAATTTTTTCAATCAATTCAATTTGAGTATATCCTAAATATGGAATATTTAAAGTAGCTTGTTTTCCTTTTAATTGTTCATCAGAATAATTCATAATTAAAAAAATTAATGGTTTAAAAAAAGAAAACAAACCGTCCAGAAATTTTACAGGACCGGTTTGTTAAAAAAACATTTTAATAGTATTCAAATTCTTCGATGTCAAAATCGAAATTATCACGAAGCATTGTATATACTTCTTCGCCAAGTTCGTGCCACCTTGTAGGATTGTTATTCATTTCTTCAATTTCTTCATCTGTTAAATATAGATAGAAATTGTTTTCATCTGCATCAAGTTGTTTAATCATGTATTCTGCGATGTTACCATCGATAAAACTTTTATTATCGTTAACGATCTGTTTTGCTAATTGTAATGCTGAATTTTTCATCATATTAAAATTTAATTATTATTTAATAAACAATTTCATATTCTTCATTTGAAAGAAAAATACCAAGTTGGTAATGATGTGTATCATAATGATATGAAGTTGAAAAATTAAACGCTTCAAAATTACCATCTTGATCAAGGGTAAAAAAATCATAATCTTTATAAGAATTTTTAAAATCAGAAGCTTCTTTTAAAATGATTTCTTTTTCTTCTTCCGTTTCAACTTCTTCTAGTTTCCAAAGAATTTCATATTTAACAAAATTATTAATATCATCGTGAACCGTAAAAAAATCTTCATGCACGCAATTTTTAAACCATATTTCAGGTTCCACAAAAAGTTTATAAGGATTTTCACAAAAATCCCAACCATCTTTCCAATGTGCTGCGTAAAAATCTTTTATATTGTATTTCTCTTGTAATTGCTGTAATTCTTCTAAGGAATCAGCAAAGATAAAAATACCAATTTCAGGTACCGGATAACCATTTCTGCCACCCGTTACAGGTTTATACTGTTTTAAATCTTTAGTTATAATTGTTTGCATAATTGTAGTTTTTTAGTCAATAATTCCACGTAACAATTCAAAATCTTTTTCAAAAGTATTTCCTTTTGATTGAACATACGTTTCATATCCATTATTACCTGAATAAATATGAAATAGTACATTCACAGAACCGATATTTCCACATATTTAACAGCTTTGTATTTTACCACCATTTATTTTTACTTCCCAATTTGTTGATACGCTATAACCGGCATTTCTTAATTTATCGATAAATAATTCTAATCTTTCCATGACAAATATATTTTTAAGGTTTTATAAAATTAATAATTAATAAAATATAAAAGAAACCGCACCGGAAAATTCCGGGCCGGTTTCTTTATTATCGCTATGAACAATAATCTGAATAAGAAGGGTCAACATCATAATAATTAACTAAAAACCGCAATCCGTTTTTGTAATAATCTTTTAAATGAGAACTAACTACAACGGTTAAAATATCGTTTTCGATTTTAATAATTTTACAATGTTCACTATAACTGTAAATCTCTTTTTTTTCATCAATACAGTAATTAGTAAGATTTCTCAGTGAGCAAAATTTATTTAATTCAGGTCGCCAACCACTGAAAATAACATTCCAACAATTAACAACATTGTTGATATAGTTTATTTCTGCTTCATTTTTAAAATGAGCATTAAATAAAGAAAGTTGATTATCCATAATTCCAATTTTTAGAAACAGTGTTTTTATTATAATATCTACACATATTTTTATCATAAACAATAGGTATTCCTTCTTTTCTTAATTCACTAATTGCCTGTTTAAAAGGATATCCATTACCATCAAAGGGATTAGAAGTAAACCGAAATTTATTTTTTAAATTATCAATTACCGGTCTTGAAGAATTACTAATTGTTTTAGAGTAGCGATTCATAAAATTTAAGATTTTAAAATGCAGAATAATAAAATATTTTTCTTTTGTTTCTTTTCTTTTTTGGCAATACAGCCGAAAAGGAGAAAAAAAGAAAACTAAAAAAGAAAAGAAACCCGCCTGAAATTTAAAAATCAGGCAGGTATTTAATTAAATTTTCAGCTTATTTATTTCTTTATCAACAATAGAATTAAATTTTTTCAAGGCATCAAGTTGTTTTTTATTCATCAAAACATTAATACGCTTAATACTTTTCAATTCATCATTGTTATTTATTTCTAAATCTTTAAACTGCTCAATAAAAGCAGCGATATAAAATTTTTCTTGAAAAGTTAAATCATTCATAACGTTAAAAAATTATATTAAAATTAAAATAGAAACCGTCCCGGATTTCTCCGGGTCCGGTTTCTAAACCTAAAAAAAAGAAAAACAAAAAAACAAAAGAAAGGCTATTTTATATTTTTGTCTTTTACAGAATAATCGATAATTTTAGAATCAAGCAAAATAAATTTAGCTGCTTGTTCAGCTTTTGCGGCAGCTTTTAAAATGAATTTTTTATCATCGTTCAAAGCCTGTAACCAATTTTTAATATAACTGGCGTTATCCGTTATTGGCTTAGCAATTCCGCAATAAGCGCACAAATAAGCTGCGCCAAGTTCGGCGATTAATTCTTCAAAAGCGTATTTTTTAATATCGTCTTTAAAATTCTTTTTTTCTCGGTCAAGTCTTGCTTTATCTCCTGTCCAATGTGTTAACTCATGGAATACAGTTGAATAAAAAGTTTCAACATCTTCAAAGTCTTTGCGAGGTGGTAAAACAATTTTATTCATATCTCGATAATTGGCTGCTTTGTTTACCATTTTATACGAAATATTAGCAGAAATATTTTTAATAATGTTCTCCGCAATTTCGTTTTTTTCTCCTTTTAAAACATTGCGCTCCGGCAATTGATAAAAGTTTTCAGGCAAATTTTCAATATCATCAATATTAAAAACAGAGTAACGACGTAAAAAAGGCACGGCTTTAAATTCGTTATTTTTTAGTTTTTCTTGTTGTTCTTTTTTAGTCAGTTTTTTAAAAAACTGAGTTTTATTATAACCTGTTTCCGCTTCTAAAAAAATATAATTTGTAAAATAAATTTGTTTAGATTTTGAACCTTTTTTAACTTTTGCATCCAGTTCGCTCGCCTGTTTAAAAGTCATCCACCTGTTTAATTTATAATCTGTAAAAGGTGATTGATAATAAAAAGATAAAAGCAGCTGATTAAACATTTGATAAATAGTATTTGAATGTGGATTATTAGCAAAAGGTTCAAGGGGGGGCAGCCAGTAACTAATTTTATCACTTTCTAAGTGATTTTCTAAAATATGAATAATTTGGTTTGTTGTTTCCTGGTAAAAATCTTTTTTTTCTTTTTTCTCTTTCTTTTTCATGGCGATAAATTTTTTTAAAGGTTTTAATAAAAAATAAAAGTTAATTGATTTTCTGATTTATAATAAATTTTAAAATCTGTAAAAATCTGATTTTCTAATATGATCATAAAAAGTTAAAATAAATAATATAAAAACGTTCCACGTGAAACGTAAAACGTTGATAATTAGATACATATAAAATAAAAAATAACCTTACGCAATTGAAACCGCCTTTTGTCCAGTTTAACATTTTTCAGCTGCCAACTCTGTTAACAGTCAAAGCAAATCGAACGGTTTCTGTTCCCGCCAATTTGGACTTATTGTTAATGCCCGTTTGCTCTGTCATTGACCTACAAACCTAAGTTTCAAAGGGTTACACGCAAAACAAGAAGTCAAAGAACAAAATCGGTACAATTCCCGATTGTTTCTAAAACAAATATAGTATAAATTATAC
Organism: uncultured Methanosarcinales archaeon; assembly: GCA_964434475.1. Lineage (GTDB taxonomy): Archaea > Nanobdellota > Nanobdellia > Woesearchaeales > CAYSVS01 > CAYSVS01. The sequence goes on along the minus strand of CAYSVS010000011.1, from coordinate 5,652 downwards.
TACCAGGCAAGAAAAAAAGCGAAAAATAAACAATAATATTCACTAAGTTATTAACAAAAAATCGCCACCCAATTTTTTTTACCTTTCGGCTTGCATATAAAATCTTATTAATGGAGGTATTTAAAAAGAAGATTTAATTTTTATAAGATTTTTATGCTTAAATCATCAATACGTATGTATTGATACCATATAATGATTATATTTTTAATAAAAGATTTAATTTTTATATCTTGCAAAACTTGTTTTGCATTAATAAATCAAAATTTGTTTTGTATAAAACCATCGGAGATACCTTTTATTTATTTTTTTTAAAGTTGATAATGGATAGCAGCTTGCGTTATATAAAACTGTAGTTCTTTCTTAATAAGTATTATTCTTAAACTCTTCTTAATTTGTACTACTGTTTTATATAACCGGATTTTTGTTATGTATTTAATATTAAATAAGATAGCTTGATTTCATATTTTTGTATTCACTACTGTTTTATATAACCGATTAAAAAACATAGCTTATTCACTATGGTTTTATATAGCTCAATAAGTATTCACTACGGTTTTATATAACCGATTTTGCTATTCACTACGGTTTTATATAACTGACTTTACTATTCACTACGGTTTTATATAGCTCAATGAGTATTCACTACGGTTTTATATATCTAAAAGAGTGTATTCACTACTGTTTTATATAACCGGATTTGTTATTTATTATATTTTGATGGAGTAAAAAAGGAATATTCACTATGGTTTTATATAACCGAAAATTGTATTTAAATAAAAAAAGACCGCTTTTACGGTCCTTTTTAAAAATGATTTTGGGGTTAATTAATTAAATCCAAAGAATTGTTTTTTGAAAAAATCTTTTTTGGATTCTTTGGTTTTAGGGTAGTATTGCGCAAAAAGAGTATCGAATGTTTTAATTTTATATTGATAATTTTCTTTACTGATCAGCCATTGTTCAAATTCATTTTGATTTTTGTCTTTATACGTTGACGTAAAGTATTCAATTAACAGGTGTCTTAATTCATTTACAAAAGCCTTATTTCGGTTATCGTAATTATTAAGGTGTTTGTTTTTCTCCAGGTCAAAATGAAGTACCGGAGTATAAGTGTATTTTTGATTATCTTTTTTAATCCATCGAAGCTCTACGGAGATATTATCAATTTCATTTAGTTTTTTAAAATATTCATTGATTCTAAATTTTACATCAGATGCTTTTTGAATATTAACTCCCAAAACATCTTTTAAAGTGTTAAATGATGAATAAAAATGCTTTTGCTTATGACTTATTGCAATGGAATAAGAAGATCGAACATAATCACTTAGAATTTCTATATTATGTTTTTTAAGTTGATTAATAATTGAAATATTTTTAATGGTAAAATAGCGGTTAAGATTTTTTTCAAAAGATTTGGTAATATGTATAATATAGAAAATTTTATTGTTATTTTTTTTATCAACGAATTTTTCAAAAGATTTAAAAAGTTCGGTTCCACCGGTGGCTCCAATATGATAATTTGATTTTTCCGTATGGTTTAAAAATCTTAATTTATAATTGGCAGCTTTATACAGGGCGTTATCTAAATAAGAATTATAATGAACCCTGTTTTTACCATACAGGGATGTATATTTATCTTTATAAAGATTAATTAACGATTCCTGGGCGATATTTAAAAGAATACTTTTCTCTTTTCTTCTGTGCTTTGTTTTTTCTTTATTTTTCTTAAGATAAGTATCTGCTTTTTCCTGGTTGGTTTTCAATGTATTTTTTTGGCCATAGAATGAAGTATTACATATAAATTCATAAAGTTTTTTAATTTCAAAGGTTTCAAGATTTTTATATTTAAAGTCCAGGTCAGAAAATTCATCAATTAAATATTGTGGGAAAGGATGATTGGCCAGTAAATTTGATCTTTTAATATTTAGTAGTCTGCTTAATTCCGAAGCATCAATTAGAATCATTCTAAAATTTTCTTTGTCTAAAAAATCAATTGTTGTTTGAATAACTTTAGACTGTAAATTATTATTTATAAAGTGATAATTAAATTCACAATGTTGATATTTATAAGCAATGTAATACAGGGTTGAAAGAATTAAAGATGCATCATAACTAAATGATTTTTTAAAAGCCAGTGCATTAAAAGCAAGTTCTGTATCATATCTTATGGTATGATCGCTGTTTTGTAATTTAATAACTTCACTCATGGCACGATAAATTTTAAAGGTTTATAATAAAAAATGGTAATAATTAGCGTTTTTGTTAAGGTTTAAATATATGATATATAAAATCAATTTGCTTTGACTTGTATTGCTTCTTAAATTAGAAGATGCTAGGTTATTTAATTCTGGTTTTATTTTTTTATTTAAATAAAAAGAAAAATTATCGGTTTCAGATATACTGTTTTCAAGAGAAAAAATATTATCAGGATTGTATTGAATCAAGGAAGGATTTGTAATGTAATATAAAAATACTTTTTTGATAAAGGAATTAAAATTTTTATTGTTATTGAAAAATTCTTTAATATCAACGGGTATATTTAAAATGACTTTAAAAACATTAAGATTTTTTTGTGCTTTCATAACACAAATATAGTAAAAAATATACTATTGCAAAAAAATAAAAAAATAATTAAAATAAGATAACCGGGTATCATGGAAACATGAATTTAAACCCGGTTATCAATTTAAAGATAGTTAAACCTTTAAATAATTTATCGCACGATAAAAATACAGCGAGATTAATTAAAAAGAAAGTATTTAAAGAAAATTTTGATAAAAAATTATTATATAAAGTTTGGATAAAAAAAGAGTTTTTAAAAAAAAATGATTATTATTATTTTTTATAGGTGTGAATAGCCAAGAAACATAACGTATTATCCTTTTTAAATTTGTTTTAATAAATAAAAAAAAGGAGCGGTTAGCTCCCTTTTTTACCTTGTAATTTAAAAAGATAATAGTTATTTTCAATGCGTGCCTGTTTTTTCAAAATAGATTAAAGTTTAAATTTATTGTTTAATGGTTGAAAAAATAGGTTAAAAAGAAATTACATATCCCTAGCCAGTTGATTTCCTAATTTTTCAATTCCGTGTCCTGCTTTTTTTACAGCATCATTGGCTTTTTTTGGTTTCTCAGGATTTTTCTTTATCTGTTTTGTTTTTTCATTTTTTACTTCGCCTAGTTTTGCATTATCTAAACCTTTTTCTTTTGTGTTATTTTTATCAAGCTGATAAGATTTATAATAATGCGCAACGCCTTTATTTTCGATAAATTGCTTCTCATTTTTATCAACGATAATTGAATTTTCCGAGCCATTTTTATACGTAGCCGTTATCTTATAAAAATTATCATCGGTTTCTTTAATTAAAAATTTATCATACTCTTTATTATCAGGCGAATGCGTAACATCTTTAGTATTATATTTATTAGAAAAATGCTCTGCAGTAATATTATTTTCAGTTTTAGGTTCCTGTTTTTGCATAGCGTTAATATGCTCAGAGTCAAATCCTAAAATCGTTTGAACACTAATTTTTTCATCATTGGAAAGGTTTGGCGATTCGTGAATAAACTTTTCAAAATGTGAACTCGGTTTATGGCCTTGTTCAGAAAGATTATAAAGTTTATTGAAATCCTTATTTGCTATTGCGTTATGAAATTCTTTGTCTTTGGCTTCTAAAATAAAAAGACTGTTTTTAGAATCTTTATTTTGAGCATCAAAACCACCAATAAAGTTTTGAGCATCACGAAGTGATGCAAAATTATTGATGGTTTTATTTTTGAGTGATTGATTCGATGAAACAATAAAAAATGAGTTAGTTGCGCTTTGCGGAGTAGAAATATTTTCTTTTTTAGGTTCATTAAAAATGGAAGCATTTTTAAAAAAATCATGTCCGCTTTTTGTATAAGCGGTATTAATTGAATCATAAAAATTATTTTTCAAATCGGAAGAAAAATTATCATTTGAATTATAGAGATTTTTTAATTGTTGGTCAACAAGGACAATTTTATTAGAAATTAATTGAATGTCAGTTTGAGAAAAGGTTTTAGTATCATTAACGTATTCATTAATTTCATTAATTTCATTACGAATATCATTATTGGTAATTGCATTTGAACCAACCTGAGCAACATCATCGAGTGTAACTTTCATGCGTTTGGATGGATCCGGAGAATTGTATTTATCAATAAGATCGCTTACCTGGTTATTTTCAATGGCTTTAATGTTTGAAAAGATAATGCCATTTTTGTTATCAGTTAAAGAAACATTGGCTAAAAAAGCACCGTTTTCACTTAAAAAAACATGGGTTTTTAGTTCTTTATTATTGGCCAGGGATTCTTTTTCAAGTGGAGATAATTCATAATTACCAATTGAATTAGGTATGCCGATTTGTTTTGAAGTAGAAACAACAACCCGGTTTAAATCATTATCCACTTTTAAGAAAACATCATTGTTAAAGTTATCTTTAAAGGCAACGGTTTTTCCATTGTCTAATTTTTCAATTTGTTCATTGGTAAGTTTTTTACCAAAAAGTTCAGTAGGAATTTCTAATTGATCATTGCGAAAAATAAAGCCAAACTCCAATTCACCATTTTTATTTTTAGAAAGTTTTACTTTACCATCTTTAACTGAACCATTATCTAAATATAAATCTTCAAGCAAAGAAGTATATTCACCATACGATAGGCGGTTTCGATCAGATTCAGAAAGTTGAACACCATAGATAGATTTAGGAACATCTTCGATATCAATTAATTGTTGACGAAAGTTGTTTTTAGTTTGTGTTTCCATGATTTGCGATATTTGATTTAACAATAAATAATTTTTCTAAAGATACATTATAATTAAAAATTTTTAAAAGTTTAAGACAAATAAAAGGGTATTTTTTTTTAGAATTTAAATTTTTGATTGCACTTACAGCTTTATAGCTTAGGTTATGTTGGCGACAAAATTCGGCTAAATTATCTTGATCGAGTAAATGTTGATTTAATAATAATAGAGCTCCTTTATAACTAAAAAACATATTTTTATTTTCCATATAAATAGTTACTAAACGTTACACAATAGAAAAAATTGCACTGCGAAAGTATAGAAAAAATGGATATAGAAAAAAATAAAAATAGGGAATTTTTGTCGGGTAAATAAAAAATGATTATAATTGTCGTAAAAAAAATAATATTCGAAAAGTCTTAAAAGAATGAAACAAAGGTATAAATATATAATTGTTTTAGTTATAACTCTCTTATTTTTTGATGAATGTCCAAAAATGTATGCTCAAACGTCATCAAAGCCAGGATTTAAATATGGAGTTGAAGAACAAATGTCAGATAATATAGGAAGAATGATAAAAATAGTTGATTATGTTGTAATTGCATTTTTATTTATTGGGGTTTTGGTAATTGTAAGAGATATGGTTTTTGAAAATGATATTAAAAGGTCAATTATAGCCTGGTTTAGTGTATTAATTATATATGGAGCATTTCGCACGATATTAATAAAAATGTATTCAATTAGTTCAATATGAACCCAAAAATAATATTTTATATAGGAATAATGATATCGGCAATTGCATTTATGATTGTATTTGTAAAACATTTACTAGCCGAAAAGGAGAAAAAAAATAATTCAGATACAGGAATAAAAAAAAGAAAAGAGAAT
>CAYSVS010000010.1:12334-31825 GCA_964434475.1 uncultured Methanosarcinales archaeon | reverse complement strand
AAAATATTGCAAAATTAATAAATATAGAAATTGCAAGAATTTTCAAATCGTACATGTTTAGAATTAAAACAAAAGATTTAAATAGGTGTTTACTTCTCATTAGTTTAATCATTGTGAGGGAATTAATTTTTAGGAGGGAATTTAAGATGGCAGGATTTTTTTCGGACATAAAAGAGAAAATCAGTAAATTTAACGTTAAAGAAGAACACGAGATGCCTGAAGGAGAAGAATATGTTCAATTGGAGCATGATGTTTCTAAAGAGTCTGGTTCAAAAGTTATAGTAAGACCTTTTAACCTTGAAGATTTTGAAGATATAAAAGAGATTTTAGATGTTCTTAGGGATGGAACAACAATCGCTCTGATAAATATTAAACCTTTAAAGGACAAGGATCTTGTCGAGCTAAAGAGAGCGATAAACAAGTTAAAGAAAACAACCGATGCTATAGACGGCGACATAGCAGGATTTGGAGACGATTGGATTGTCGTTACACCTAATTTTGCAAAGATTCACAGAACCAGTTCTATGGCAGAAGTAAGGGACGAGTAAATTTTATTATCTTTCTTTATCTTGATTTTCTAATATATCCCACATCAATAAGACCATCCTTTCTATATATTTTCGGGTCTTAATTTCAGTTGTCTTAACTTCTACATCCACTTTTTTATTTTCCATATTTCTAGCGTTTATACCAGCTTGTCTCATTGCTGAAAAATGAAGAAGTATGTGGATAAGATTCCATTCAACATTATTAATATTAAACCTTAACTCAAATTCCCTTTTGCATGCTTTTAGAGTATATGGATTTAACCCTAAAGAATGGGCCTTTGCTATAAAGTTATTCTCATAATCCTTATACCAAAGAGGAAAATTATCATCTATCCACTCTCTCATCAGTATAAGCTTTTCAATCTCTTGATACTGTTTCTCTTTCCCCATAAACATCAAGAAATATATAAGATATTTATACTTAAACTATATTCTGCATATATTGTATTTATTCAGGGCCTTCTTGTTAAGCTTTTCATGAGATAATTTACCTGAATACGTGTCTTTGTCTTTGGTTCCTTATCATCTTCAGATATATATTTCAGATATTGATGTATTTTCATCTGATATTTGTTCATCCTATTTGGCTCTATCTGCTGAGACTGCCAATCCAACCTAAGACCATCATCCTCATATCTTGGAATAATATGGACACAAAAATGAGGTATTTCCTGGCCTGCATCAAGACCGTTCCTTATTATTATGTTTGTTCCTTTTGCATCAAGTTTCTTAAACAGCAATCTTGAGAATTTGTTCACAAGAACCATAGTCTTTTCAATAAGTTCATCAGGCACCTGTTCAATTATAGTAAAATGCTTTTTGGGCATAACTAATATATGTCCAGGAATAGCAGCCCTTCTGTTAAGTATAGCTGCAAACTCATCATCCTCGTATATTATATCCTTTTTCAACCTTATCTTTTCACAAAAATCACAAAGTCTCATCTTTTCCTACCAATTTTGAATATATCTTGTCGTATTCTTCCTTACTTAACTCTTTTGAATCAATATTAAGATTTTCAAGATCATCATTCTTGAATCTCGGTATTATATGCACTAAAATATGGTTTGATTTCTGGCCTGCTGCAAAACCATTTGCAACAAATATGCTTGTACCTTCTGAATTGAATGTCTTAAGCAAAACATTGGATATCTTCTTGACTATCTTAAAAAGATACGCAGCCTCATCATCAGGCATCTGAGGCAATATAGTATAATGCTTTTTCGGCATAACAATAACATGGCCCTTGTTTGCAGGATAGAGATCAAGCACAGCCAACACATGATCGTCGCTGTAAACCGATTTAGAAGGCACCTTATTATCTATTATCTTACAGAATATACAGTTTTCCTTATTATACTGTATTCTTTCATCCTCAGTCATATTTTTTAGATGTTTCTTAAAAGATTTTTCTTCCATGATTATTTTTATATTATTAACATATATAAATCTTATCCATATACGTCTTTTAAAAAAAAGCAGTAAATTTTACCAAAGAACGTATTTTATACTTGTAAAACAATACTTCTCTGGCCAGGATACTAGCAAAGCTTATGTGTATAGACTACAGTGAAAGAGAGTTTTTCTACAGAGTCCCATATCAATTATTTTCATTATTTGTGTTTGGCATAAAGATTCGTTAGCTCAGCTTAAATATATTAAAAAAAAATAATCATACAACCCTGTTAAGATATGATATTTGCTCACTGAACAAATCAGCATCTGACACTATCATTCTTTCTTAACTATCAACAATACATCATTTTTCTTAAGCTTATAATCATCTTCTGGAATCTGCTTAAACTCATTCCTTGTCTTAACAGCAACTATGTTTGCTTTTTCTCCCAACATATTGTCTACCTGCTGAACTGTCTTGTTTATGTATCTGCCGGAAATATCTTTTTCTAACAAGTCTATGCCTTTACCAAAACTAGTTACAGCATCCATCATCCATCGTATAATGTTAGGATTGTTTGCAGCCATAGCAAGCAGATGACCTCCTAAACTAGAGCTAGGGACAACATAATCTGCTCCTGCCTTCTCAGCAATGTTTATAAACTCGGTCCTGTGTATATTAGCCACTATCATTGCCTTCTCATTTATGGATCTCACCAAATTTATGGCAAGCATAGTATCAGAATCATTAAGCAAAGATATGAAGATGACATATTGATTTTTCTTCTTCACGAATTTCTCAAGATTGTGTTTTTTCAAAGGATTTGCCTGAACAAAACTTATCTTCTTCTCATTCCTGTTCTTGATGTTAGGACTTATGATAGTTATCTTCTTTTTAGTATATTCCAATTCCTGAATAAGAGATTCTATTGCACTATCATAACCGAGTGCTACCACTTTTGTTTTCTTGGAAAAGAACTTTTTTGTCCTGAATGCAGCTATCCTCATTGATTTTGCTATACTTACCGGGAGAAACTTGAACTTGAAAAAAAGCATACTTTGTTGTTTCTGACTCAATCCATATTTTTCTGCAGGACAAAGCATTATGCACTTGTTTTTCACTATAGTCTTATGGAATTTTCTAATCAAGAATAATACTTTACTAAAGCTGTTCTTCTTTATCAGGTAATCAAAACCATCAAGAAGTATTACTGAATTCTGTATGTTTTCACAGAAATTATGAATAGTAGAATATAATTGTTCAATATCGTGCGAGCCAATAGAAAGCTCATCTGTTTCAAGATCAGTAAGCCTTATTATAGGAGTTGTCTTTAAGTTGTATTTTTTCCTTACTTCTTTATGCTCTTCTGTGGTTATGACCAAGCCATAATGTTTTTTCAGAAGACTTGACAGAAAAATATTGTAGGTACTTTTTTTAGGATTATCTGTACATACAAGATACTGGTTGCCGAAGAAAACAGGCAACTTTGCAAGTTCCTTTTTGTTTATCTTTAGTTTTCCTTCTTCATGTAAAGGATTGACACTCAAAAATTTATATTTCAATATACCTATACCTATAAAGACACACATCAAGGTAGTCAATATGTTATTATGAGGAAATAATCTATAACCTAGCTCAGGAAGTATAACTCCTGTCGTCAATCCTATAAGTATAGGGAAAGATATGCCTATCATAAGATATCTTAATCTTGCCTTGTATTCCTTGAATCTGGTTTTTATATACTTGGCAAGCAGTATCCCAAAAGTGTACAATAAAGCTAATACCTGGAACCAAATAAAAAAATAAGTATAAATACTGCCATATTGGTATTGGAAAAGCTGTATTCCAAATCCATATGTAGAGGATTCTGGAGGGATCAATCCAGATATCAAAAAATTTGTAGTCCACAAAAAAAGCAAAAGTAAAAACATAGGTAAATACCATAATTTAATGTTCTCAGTAATCATATTCTTTCTCTTTAAGTAAGACCATGCAAAATGAGGGAATATGAATATAGATATCACATATCCTGCATAAGATAATTTTGCAAATATCAAAGCTAAGCTGATATCATTGCTTAACCACATCAATGCTTTACCTAAATCCCATATGGCCTGAAATACAAATATCAAGGAGAACAAAATATTAACTTTGGAAGATCTATTTTTCTTGTATACCAATCCAGCTATTGATAGTTTAAGGACAACCGCTATTAATGACAAGACTATTATCGTTAAATTGCTGATCATTCTAATCCTCCAAATCTTTTATTGTCTGCTATCAATATGAGCTTATTTCCTTCTGAAACACTATAGCTGTCTTTAGGCACACGCTCTAATCCAGATGCTGTATCAATACCTATTATTTTTGCTTTGCCTGATAACATTATCCTTAATTCCTTTAACTTTTTTCCTATTAGCTTAGAATCCTTCTTAACATCATACTCAAAGAGTTCATAGTTTGTCTTTGTAGATATGTTGTTTATAAGCCAGTTAGCGACCAAAGGTTGCTGGTAAGACTCCCACAATAATTTTCCTGCTATGGTTGCAGGTCCAACTATATGGTCAGCACCAGCATTTTTTGCAAGAGGGATGTTTTCATGATGATCTATTTTTGCAACAATATTGACAAAAGGGTTTGAATCGCGTATTACATGAATCGCTAAAATAACATCAGAATCATTATTCATGCACAACAACACCGTTGAAGTGTTTTTTATGTTAGCGCTTTCTAATGACCTTCTGTCAGTAGGATTGCCTTTTATGAAATGCACATTTGTCATATTCGAAAGCTCTTCCCTTCTTTCACGATCAAGTATGACTATTCTATGTTTATGATTAACCAATTCTTTCAGTGCAGCATCACTTACTTCATTCCATCCGCAGATAAGATAATGTATTCTTCCTCTTACCTTGTTTATACCCAATAAAGATCCAAGGTTAGAGGATACTATGCTTGAAACTATATCTGAAGCTAAGAATCCCAAGGTTGTAACTCCTAAAACCATCACAAACATAGCCAATAGTTTACCTAAAGACGATATTGGCGTAATATCTCCATAACCTACAGTAGCCATAGTCGTGATTATCCAATACAATGCTTCAAAGTAAGGATTAGTTATACCTGGCTTATCCAATAGTTCTAATCTTGCAAAAGCTGTTAATGAAAGAATAAAAAGTATGAATATTACAAACAATGCCAGCCTTCTACCAGATACATATTTTTTCAGAAAATCTTCTGATTTATAGAATATTCTATTACCGTCTTTTTTCTTAGCAATACCGTACGCCACTAAGTCACCCCTTTTAATATATTATTTATCTTATATTTTATAAAGTTTTCTAAATAAAGAACATATTCAGTATAACTGCAAAAGTAAGCCAGGCAAGATAAGGAGTAAGAAGATAAGAGCTTTTTTTGGATATATTCCAATCATAAATTATTATTATATACGTTGAAAGCCATAGTGCAATTAAAGTTATAAAAGCAGCAAACGGAGAATGTGCTGTAAAAAAATAAAAGCTCCACGTAACATTGAACAACCCGTTTACTGAATAATGTGTTAAAACCACATTCTTATCGTCTGATCTTGAATTCCAAACCAGAATTATAGAGTACGCGATAAGCATATATAAGACAGGCCAGACAATACTAAAAACTATACTTGGAGGTTGTATGGTTGGCTTTTGTAATGCTTTATACCAATCGCTTTGCGTGTCTGTAAAAGTGCTTGAGAAATACGCAAAGAAAAAGACCATAAATATGATCGCAAAATTTGAAAACCTGAAAAACCTCTTTTTCATAAGTTCAAGAATTGGCTTTTTAGTATTTAAAGGTTTCTAAAGGATCGATTGTGAGTTTATATTTTGCAGTGAATAAGATATAAATTTATTCTTTAGAATAATTCTTAAAAAAATCATTGTCTGTTTTGAAATCAAACAATCTTTTATCAATAATTCCTTTGTGCATTGTGAAAGAATTCCAGATAAAGTATAACTTTGATTGCTTTTCATTTTCAAGATACCAATCATTCTTATGAGAATAATCCAAAGTAACTGGCTCAAAATCAAAAGTAACCAAGGTTTTCTTTAATCTTTCTGACTTTGGTTGATAATAAAGAATGCTGCCGCCATCACTTCCATAGTATTCATCATTAGTAAAATATTTTTCAGCAGGAGTTAGAGTTATTATCCTTCTTATTTCTTTAGGCGTATAGTTTTTCAAAGACAAATATTCCTTTTGTTTGTACCTTAAGCTTTGCAGTTGATTATCAAAATTATGACCTGACCTAAAATACATCTTGCCATCCTTGTAAAGAATAACAGAATAATTTGTTCTTCCAATCTTTTTTCTTTGAAACTTTTCAAGGTCATAAATAATTTTTTCAAACTCTGAAGCTGTTTTTCTTTCAGTAATCAACAACAATAATCCTAAATCATCATCCTTAAGCAGATGTTTGCCTTTTTTGGATACTTTATATTTAAACTGATTATTGCCCATTCCATGGATTATATGCTCTGCAATCTCTTCAGCCAGTTTATCTGCTTTCTTTTTACGCGCCATTTAACATAATAAAAGAAGAATGTTTAAAAATTTAATTGAATTTTAGAATTAAAAATACGCCGCAGCCCAGATTTGAACTGGGATATCCCGAAGGAAACAAGATTTCCAGTCTTGCGCAGTACCAGGTTGTGCCACTGCGGCATAATATAAAGAAAAAATAAATTATTTATAAAAGTATTGATTAACCTTTAAAATAAAATCAAATATTCTTCATTACATAATCCAGTACTTCTTCCTTAACTGCTTCTACGAACTTTATCGAACCAGCATGTTCGTGTCCACCGCCGTTTATGAATCCATAAGGTATTTTTTCACGCAACTCTTCGATCAATGTATTAACATTGAAATTTTCATTATGATCGTTTGCTCTTATGGTTAAGAAATCAGGTCCAATGCCAAGAGTCACTACTGCTTTGCCTTCATTCAATGAGCAAACATAATCATGCGCCATTCCAGTAATTCTTCCCACTGCAGGAAAATCTCCCCTAAAACCAACTTTTGCAGATTCCAGTTGTACGATAATGCGGTCGTCTTTCTCAGAACTTTTCACATGGTGTTTTATAACTTTCATCTGTTCTTCATAACGCGCATTTATCTCAGGAATCAATAAACTAACTAATTTTCTTTGTTTGTTTTTATTCGCGCCAAGAAGATCATTTACCATACCTCTCGATTCTATAAATTTAAGATAATGGGCTTCAAAATCTACGCAAATAGCAATATCTTTCAGATAATCTAGAGTATAACCATGCTGTTTAGCTATATCTAAATATTGCTCAAATTCAGAACATTTACTTCTGTCTCCAACTCCTGCTAAAGCAGGCAGGTAAAGAACATTATCATCAACAGCATTATTTACAAAACGAGCAACCTCTGTTGCAAGCATGCCTGCAGTATAGTCTGCATATCCTCCTACAAGATGAGGAGAAACATAAGCATCGACATATGGATCTATCTTTGTTTTGCCGTCGACTATTTTCCCAGGATAATGGTGGTCTATTACAACAATCTTGGCATCATATATCTTGCATTTTTTTATTGCAAGAAGATCCTCTTCAGTTCCGCCATTATCTACTAGCAGCACCAGCGGCATTTTTGCGCCATGCCTTGCCATATCTGTCAATGAAAAAGCCAGATCTTTGGTTACATCAAGCAATTCATAAAAAGGTGCTTTAGAAGGTGCTCTCTTATAATTTATCCATTGAGCTTTTTCGTCATTTGTTTGTTCTAATATCAAAGGAAGTATTGCTCTTTCCAAAGCTATTGCTCCTGCATAACCGTCAACATCTGCATGATGACGCAAAATTATAGGTCTTTTTTCGATTATGGCTTTTTTTATCTCTTTTGCAACATAGATTATCTTTGGCTTCAACTTTCCTAATATTTCACTTTTTATCAAAAAAGGAACATCTTTAGGCATAGCTTTCTCATCCTTAAGCCGGTCTATCTTGTTATCCAATTGTCTTGATCTTGAATCATCAAGCTTTTTAAATTTCAACAACTCAGCTTCTAATGAACCATCCCTTTCCCTTAGCTCAACATCTGCTATTATCAAATCTCCGCCATCTAATTCAGGAAATGCTCTTTTTCCTGGGCCAACAAAAGCTTTTCCGACAACGCTTCCAGTGCCGTCAAACAATGTAAATAATGTTGGTCCAGAAGTCTGATTAACCTGTACAACCTTGCAATATATCTTAAATTTCTTACCTATATCTTCAAGTGTAAAAGAACCTATGTCATCTGTTTCTTCCTCAACATCATAATCACCAGGAATGTATTCACATTCAACATTCATTGGCAATGATATCTTTCTGATATTGACTGCGATAAAACCATCATTAGGCATATCTCCCTTATTTTTTACTTTACATTTAACATTCTTATTTAAGCTAACCAATTTATTAGGCAATATTTTCGCCTCAAATAATTGATTTAAGCTAAGATCAGCCATAGTTTCAAAATGTTTTAACTTTTTAACTTTCATATTTAATTTCACCTTTAATTTTATTACAGAATCAGTCTTCATATATATTAATTCCGCGTTTCTTTCTCTCGTACAAGAGATAGAAAATGCTGATTATTTATAAATCTTTACTAAAATATTAAAAAAAGAAAAAATCTATTTCTTGTTCCAATAATATATTGCAACACCTATAATCAGAACCAGCACTACAATAATCCAACCATATGCTTTTTCTGGTTCCACCGGTTCAACTTCAGACACCGCGTCCTCTTCTTCAATCTCTTCAACAACATCCTCTGCTTCTTTCTCTACTTCTTCTAAAGGATCTATTTCTATTTCTTCTTTTGCTGTTTTCTTTGCGGCTATCGCAAAATGGCTAAAGCCTGGCGTAGTTGCATCATAATAAGCATATGTACTATCATCATTTGTTAATGTAGTTGGAAGTTCTGCCCATTTGCTGTCTGTAAACCTTAGCAATACAACATTTTCTTTCTTGTTACCGTTAAGCCAGGATTTTTTAACCCTGAAACTGATTTTTGCAGATTCTATGTTTTCAGTATCAAGATTAGTTGTATCAACTTCCACATACTGGTATACAGGGTCAACAACTTCTGAAGAAGGTTCAGGATTCTCATTCAAAGCTATTACATCCATACCTATATTGACTGCTGATTCTTTAACATCGAACATAACTTTCCTGAAAGCAACATCAATATTTGTTATACTGAATATTGCAGATATGTCTGGCTTGATTGCAGACCACAAGTGGCTTACCTTTATGCCTTCTTCAGTTTTGACAGAAGGTAAGCTGCCACCTATACTTCCACCACCGCTCGTTGTAGTTGTAGTTGTAGTTGTTGTGCTAGGAGTATTGCCTGAAGCTCCGAATACTGAAAAGTGCGTTGTATTTGCCCATACATAATTTGCTGTTGTGTTTACTCCACCATAAGGATCATCATACTCTTGCCAAGTGTTACTTGTTGCATTGAAATACGATATCCTTAATGTACTTTCATCCAATCCAGATGCCTGTGCGTCTGTATAGTACATCTTTATTATAGCCCAATCAAGTCCTGACATGTTCAGATCAAAGCCCATAAATACGCCTAAAGATGTACCGAATCCAGATGTTGATGAAGCAGGATTATCTTCGTATTGTGAAACTGTTATTGTTCCTGATGTTGCAACACCAGTCATTAAAGTAATGTTGGCTGTGATATTATTATTAGATAATACTGTTGCATTTACTGCAGTCTCTGTATTTGCGGTTGTTGTTACAGCAATGTCTGCCTGTGCTTGCGCTGAAACTGTAGTCAATGATTTGTGTTCTGATTCTGCTGTATTACCATTATCATCTTCACATGAAACATACCATGTTTGTGCTTTGTATGAAACACTTACATTTGAGATAGTCTTGGTATTTCCAAAGACATCAGTCGCTTTATCTGTGAATGAACTGACATTCTTTGCTGTTCCGTCAACATATAATGTGCAATTACCTGTAAATCCAAGTCCCCAATCATCATTGGTTGGCAAAAAGTTTGTGACATCATAAGTAAAATTATAATAATCTACAGAAGAGTCCAAAGTATAACCTTCTGCAGGTGATGTCAAAGTAACATCTAATGTGTTATCCTGTATCGCTATGTTAGATGCATCACATTCAGCCTGAGATTCAAATTCAATCCATACAGGAGTGTTGCCAGAAACAACATTATTTGATATGTTTATATCAGGAGTTGAATATGAACAGAGTATGTCTATAGCTCCACCACCATTTGTCTGGCCGCTATCCTTTAGAGTATTACCCTGAATCAATATAGTCCCGCCAATATCGTCATCTGCAAAGTAAATACTAGAATACCTATTTGAAAAGAAAACATTATTGGTTATGTTGATGCTGTTTATACCATCCATCCTTAATCCGCCTCTGTTATAGTAAAAATCATTATTGTCTACTACGTTATTATTAGAGGATGAATATAAAGAAATACCACCCCAATTAGGAATTGAACCACTCTGACCATTATTGCTTTTTAGGATATTATTATATATGTAATTGTTTGAAGCACCATCCATTTCTATGCCGTCATGTGAATTGTCGTTTATTGTATTTCCGGTTATATTGTTATTAGCTCCATTGTCTAAAAAAATACCGCTTTCAGAATTATCATTGACAACATTATCTTCTATCACAGCATTATTAGAGTTTTTCAAGTAAATGCCTACTTTTGAATTCTGACGCACATAATTATTTGATATGGTGTTGTTTTGCGAGCTTGACTCCAACTTAATACCGTAGCCTCCGTTAACATTATTATTATTATTGTTATTATCTATAGTATTGCTGTCTATAGTATTTCTACTTGATGAACTGAAATAGATACCTATATCATTATTGGAAGCATTGTTTCCAGATATAGTTGAATCAAAGATATTTGAAAAATGTATTCCACATTCTCCTCCAAATATCTGATAATTATCTGTAAGATTATTATCTTGAATAGTATGGCTATATCCATTCTCTGCGTATATCCCTGTGGAAAAATCATTTACCAGACAGTTTTTGATAGTTGTGCTATTGTAACCGCTGATTCCTATGCCGTAATTTAAATTACCTGGAACTCCTCGTCCTTCTTCATCACTGTCAATAACATGGCCATCACAATCCAATGTAATATCATTAGCTCCTATAGTCAAGCCTTCACTGCCACATTCTATCAAATCATCTTCCATAGTAAAATCACTTGTAATAACACTTCCGCAAGCAAGATTTACTGTTGAAGTCATTGTTGAAGATGTATCGCTGTTTCCTATCTTATTTACAGCAGTAACATAGAAGGATTTTGTTCCATAATCTGCAGATGTTGTTGTATAAGTAAAGTTACACCATGATCCTGAAGAATTGATAGTCTCGCTAAGAGATCCGTCAACATACAACTGACATGTCAGATTTTCTGAATCAATGTATCCATCTGTCCAGTTTGTTTCTATAGTTATATCATCACCTATGTCAACAGATGTTGTTGTCGAATTATAATTTAGTACAGGTGAACAAGTGCATGAGCATGTTACTGAATTTGAATCACCATCAATCACATTATCACAGACATTGTCTCCTGTATTGTTGTGGCTATTAGATGTTAGAGTGATTGTAGAATCACCATTGCATAAAAAATTATCATCAATGGTGATGTTGCCTGACTGGCTTACTGTTATTGAAGACATATTATAGTTATCTAAAATCGTAGAATTAGTCATATTTTTAATATCAAGTCCTGTGCCATGGAAATTGTTATTCTCAAAAATGATATCATAAGATGGTGAATTATCCTCTCCTGCAGGATGATTACCGCTTATCAAAGCGCCGCTATATATATCATTGTCCTTTGCACTTAGATATGTGCTTTCCTGTACTTTCAGGATATCATCAAACTTATTCTCTGTAATATTAACATATGTTGTTTTGTTAAAATCATGTGCATTATTGAAAAGGGAATAAAACAAGCATGAGAAAGTATTGTTGTAATACAAATTACCGCTTCCAACCAAAAGAACATTATAATCTGATTCAGAAAGGCTGTGAAAATTGTTGTTCTCTATTGTTCCATTTTCAGATATTTGGTCTGCTGTAGATCCTGGACCCACATTTCCATCCTTAAGCCCAAAATAAAATTCTTTAATCTCGCAATTCCTCATTGAAAAATTATCATAGCCTGCTGTATTGTTCACACCAATAGAATTAGTTGAACTAGTTCCATCTATAATACTCCCATTACAGTCAATAAGAATATTATCAGCCCCTATATTCAACCCATTCCCAAGACAATCAGTAAGATTATCACTGGAATTAAGCACTCTTGATCCAGTAAGTGTATCGCCGCAATTACAAACAGTATCTCCGCCACAGTCTGCTGCAAACGCGCTAAATGATAATAGTCCAAACATAAACATTAAGAAAATTGCAAAATATCTTTTTTTCATGAATATCCCCCATTTTTATTAAAACAAACAAGAATTCAGAAACCATGATATATAAAGATTTCGGCTAATTCCACTCACTATGTCCCCATTGTATCAATAGATCAACTTCTGGGACATTTGGACAATCACAAGCTCCAAAACAACTACCTAGCCAGATAAAAACTTTGCAATCGCAATTTGCGTCTATATATTCTTTAATCTCCTTTGCCTTCGGCTTTAAGCCGTCTGGTAATTGTATAAGTACAGAATTGGCATCACTTTTCTTAACAGCTTCTACAGCTTTATTTAACTCTAAATCATAATTCATCTTAAGTAAATCAAATAGAAGCATCTATTTAAATCTTAACATAAAAAGCAAAGATATGCTTAATAAAAATCACTAGGATTCATGAACTGATCCAATTCGTTAAGATCAAGATTTTTCCGTGATAAAAGATTTTTTAATGATTTCTCTTCATGTCCATCTTTTAATGTGTTCAAAACTTGCATGTCGTTCTTGTTTAACTGACTCATTGTTTATGCCACCTTTTCAGTGATTTTAATAACTGCTAGTTTATTCATTATCTGAAAAAAATTTACGAATTTCTTCGAATTATCCTTATGTTCTTCTACGAAATTATCATTTTCAAACAAACTTTTATTGTTATATATCGAAGCAATATGATTTTTTGAAGAATCAATAAATTTTAATGTAAAATATTGTTTCATAAAATATATTAAACCCACATTCACCATCTCCTTATTTCCTGCATTGCAAGTTTTTTCTCTAAATACTCGACTCTAGCTTTCAACTCTTGATTTTCTGCATTAAGAAATATAATCCATTCTGTTGTATTGTGCTTCAATGCATCCATGTCCTTTTTAACACGTCTGAATGATCTTTTTATCTTCGAAAAAAACATATTACCACCTCTTAAAAAATGATTTTATCCATGAACATGCTCTTGTGAACATACTCTCTTTAACATCATAAACTTGAATCTGTAACATTTTTTCACCTTAAATTTAAAATAAAAAGGATAGCCATTTCGGCTACCCCTCAGACATGGTCCTGTTTTGGATTGTGTGTGGGGGTTTTTCCATGGCAGCATAGAAAAATTTCCAAAAACAGTACCATTTACTACTATGTAATGAACGCAAATATATAAATCTTTCGTTTTATAATCACTAACAAGTAGTAATTGTTCTGAAATAGGCCCTGTAATAACAGAATTTAAGCATCTAAGAGACTCGTTTAAGACCTTTTCAAGGCTCTATAAGGCATCCTAAAGAAGTTTTTACAGTTATGGCAATAATATACTAACTTTCCCCTATAAAGCCTTACTCTGCAATTGTTTCCAGGAATCAAGAACTTATAGCAATGTTTACAGAATTGTCTTTTCAATCTAGAAGGTATCTTAACTTTATATTTCATAGCTATTTTTCTAGCTAATTCAACATACCTGTCAGCCAATTCTGGCTCTTTTTCAAACACTTTTTTGGCTTGTTCAAACAATATATCAATCCTTTCTTTTGCCAATCTTTGCTGTTTTTCGGGCTTTTTAGAGTATCTTCTTTTCATATATATACTATAATAAGAATATATTTATATATTTGCCTGATGATATAGAAAATATGCTTGATTTTATCAAAAAACTGTTCAAAAAACCTGTAGAAAAGGAAACAATAATTTTCTCTGACATAAAATATTGGCTTAAAAAAAAGAAAGAAGATAAAAAAGAGATAACAACAAAGCTTGAAAATGAATATCTTGAGAGAAGAAAAGGTATTATCAAAGATATCCCTGAAAAAAAAACATTGCTACAAAAAGCAGTATATGATAAGCCAGTTCAGCAAAGGATATTAAGCATAATAGACCAAAACAGGACAATGTTTCTTAAACAGGTCGATAAGCTGTTGGATTCTCTGGAAAATCAAGGAAAAGCAAGTGATCTCATAAATGATACAGAAAAGAAAGTAAACCAGATGCTTTCTAATTCAGGTAAACTAATACATACAGTAAAACACCTGTATTTTGAAGAAACAGACAACCTGATGCTGAAAATAAAAGAACTTTTGGATGTAGGAATTAAATTCAAAAAAGAGATGAAAAATACAAAACTCAGCATGATAGAAAAAGCATTACAAGAGTTTGAGGATCATAGGAAAGAAACAGAAAAAAAGCAGATGTTTAATAAAAAGATTCTTGATTCAGAAGAGGAATTGAAAAAAGCTATACGAGAAACGAAAATTAAACAAAAAGAAAATGAAGAATTCCTTAAATCAAATGAAAGCAAAGCACACTATTCATTGCTCAAGAAAAAAGAGCTTGCAGAAAAATATCTTAAGCTTATGGAAAACAACTTTATAAACCTATTTTCTCCTCTTGAAAGACCTTTGAAAAAATACTCAAAAATAAGCATGGAAAATAAATTCATATTAGACTATATCACAAATCCTATATCTGCACTAAAGAAAGATAAGGAATTAAAGATATTGAATATACTTGAAAAGATGAGACAAAGCATAGACAAACTTGAGCTTAAAGATAAGAAAAAGTTAAGTGTATTGAAAACAATAGATAAAATTAAAGAGAAAGAACTTAAAAATTTTGTAGATGATCACGATAAGCATATAAAAGACAACAAGAACATCAATGAAGAGATCAAAAAAGATAAGTTTACAATAAGAAAAGATAATCTAAAAAAAGAGCTGGATGAAGCTAAAGATAAAGTAAGCAAGATAAAAAAAGATATAGAAGATTATAAAAAGATTAAAGATAGCACATATCCAGAAAAAACAAAAGCTTCACTTAAAGAGAAGATAAAAAAGATATCAGACAAAGAGGTAGAAATATGCTAAAGCAATTTGTAGAAGAATTCACTAAAAAACAAATAAAAAATGTAGTACAGATAGAAAATAAGTTCTATCAGGTAAAAACAGAACTGGATAAAATTTCTGAAAAGATAGAAAGAAAACCCAAACTTAAGGGGATATATCTTGGGGAAATAAAGGATAATGAGTTTGTACCAAGCATAGAACTGATAGACATAATCTCAAAAATATCAGACAAGAAAATATATGTCAACGAAAAAGCAGAATGGATGTTCCTCAACAAGAAAGACATACTGGGAAAGTCCGTAACAAAGGCAAAAGCAAGAGACGGGCTTGTGCTGGTGCAGAATGAAAAAGATGAAAATCTAGGTTATGGAGAATTCGTAGAAAAACCAAAATATAAAGACAGGATGGTTGTCAAAAACATATTAGATAGAGGAGAATATTTAAGGATTGAAAAAGATTAGTCTTTACTATCTATCTCCTCAAAAAAGAAATCCTTTATTCTTTTCAAAAGTGGTTTTTTTGACTTCTTTTTTAGTTTGTCTGAAGGGTGCTTCTTTTTACTGTTGTTGTTTTTTCCTTTATTGTCTGAGGGGTTTTTCTTCTTGCCATTATCGACAGGTTCAAAAAACATTCTTAAAAGTGTATTTCTAAAGACCAAAATCAAAAGAAGTAATATCATTCCTGCTACCAAAAGATACATAGTATAGTCTTTTTTAATTACTTTTTCTTTTTTGTCTGGTTCAGTTAGTGGTTCTACTTTTTCTTCAACTTCATCAGTTTCTTCTGATTCGTTATCAATTGTTTTTTCCTGTTCTTCAATCTCTTCAATAAACTCTTCTGTCACTTGCTGAAGATAAAGCTCTTCAATCTTTTCGAAAGTTATCTTAGCCTTGTAATTTATAATATCTTCTAGTTTTATCATGAGGTCATATATTCCATCCTCTTCGAAGTCGACCTTTGTTATGTCTCCTATTTCTAGCTTAACAGTCATAGGTTCTGATCTTATTATAAGTTCAACCTCATCTTTTGAGATTGCGCTTAGCTCAACTGAATGAGCAGCATCGTTTATCATGAAATTAACTTTGGCAAGCTTAGTCATCTGTTTTGTCACCTTATGACTTAGGCCGAAATTTATAGTCTGTGGCTTGACGAATCCTGTACCGCCGCCACTGCCTGAACCACCTGATGAACAAACAAGTTCTATTGAAGGTTTATTCACAGTTGTACCACAGCTGTTTGCATCAGTACATGTTCTTGTACCACAATTGCCTTGACTCCATGAACCGCAACTCCAGCTTTCTATACAACCTTGTGCACTTATCGAAGCAAGCTTAATATTGTTTGTAGTATCGCATTCATGCTCTGATTCAAGCAAAGTATAGACAGTATAATTGCCGCCTGCTTCAGGCACTGTCCAATCAACTGAAACATCCTGTGTTCCGTTCATGAAAAGTAAAGAGTTATTTAATGTAACGCTTTCTATCAAAGTGGTTACTCCTTCTGAATTATTATAATAAAATTCAATAGTATTGATCCCTGTTGAATTATAAGAGTATGCATCATCAGCCAGATTTTTTATAGTTGCATTTAATGTTATTGTATCACCAGAATTAGGAGTTAAATCAGAAGGATCTAAACTTAATGTTTTTAAATCTGCTCCGAATACATTAAAGCTATCTGAACTTGATATTGTGGCCATAGGCAAACCATTGCCATTATGATAATTTTTAGCTGAAACTGTTATTGTCTTTAATCCGCATGTACTTACAGTCAATGAATCAACATCAGTATCCAAAGTATTATTTGTTATATTACCTATCTGAACATTCTGTGTAGCAACATCACCTGTAAACTGCTTTACAACATCATAAGCTGTGCCGTTACCAGTATTGTTTATTGTTGATGTAAAATTAGTTGCCTGATCAACTATTATGTCTGTCCAGTTTTCAACACTAACATTCAAGTCTGGTTGCACATTAGGATTTACTGTGACATTCTTATACATAACACAAGAATCTCCTGAACTATTTACTACAGTTATATTAAACTGGAAAGTGCCTAAGTCTGTAGGCTTTATGTTCCATACTTCAGTAGGTTGAGCTGCAGGGTTTGTTAAGTCCTTAAACAGATTTGTCTGATTAGTCAATTCAGCTGGAAGCGCTAAAGTAGCATTATCATATTCTTCCCATACGTTACCAGGCATTCCTGCTGGAATTATCTTAAGCTGAATCTTATTATTAACATAATTTTCTGTAAATGTGCTTGGATTTAGCTCTATCGATAAATCTAAAGGGCATCCAGCTAAAGCTATATTGATTAAAACTAAGGATACTATAGTCCAAATTAAAGCTTTTTTATTCATGCAATCACCACTGATCTTGATATCTCTTCTTTATCACTACCAGAGCCTATACTTACCTTTATATCTTTTGTTCCTGAAGTTGTTGTCGTATTTAACAACCACCAATACGATTGTGTATCATATTCTGCAAGAGAATCAAAAGTATGGTAACTGTTTGCAGTATTGTCTGTGCTGTTTATAACATCCAATCCAGCACTGTCCAAAGTTAGTCTGAAATCTTCAAGGTCTAAAGGATATAAGTTCTCTAAGGATACGAACACATACATTGTGCTGTTTATATTTTCATTAGCTGAAGGATAAGTGTCTGTATTTACAAACGTCAAATCTGCATTATCTTTTGCTGAAACAATCAATTTCTCTGTACTAACCTGATCATTGGTAGTATTCTCATCGTTCTGTAAGTTTGACTTAACTATCAAAGTATGATAATCTTTGCTAGTAGGAGCAAAGGTAAAATTAATCTGTTTAGTCTGTCCTTTATCTATGCTTATTATCTTTGAATCTGTAAAAATATCGCCGTTGCTTGATTCAAATGAAATATCGGCTGATTCTTCATTAACATTTCCGTTGTTTGTTATGTCGGCACTTACTAACAAGACATCATTTACATAAATAGTTGATGACTTGTTGACTGCAATATTGCTTATTGCTATGTCATGAGTACCAAGTATATCTATATACTTAGTCTGGGTATTGTCTGCTGTATCAGTCTCTCCAGTCAAAGTTTCCACTACTGCTTTTAATTCCAGATTAGATACATCTTCCGGATAAGCAAAAGTAAATGTTTTTGTTACTGATGCGCCAGGAGCTAATGCTGAAATTGTTTGTGTTGAATTAAGTTCGCCACCTACATATAATTTTATATTACTGCTATCGCTCACTGAGCCAGTATTTTCAATAGTTACATTAACTTCTATATCTTCATTTACATTTGATGAGCTTGGAGCTGTCATCGAAGTTATGGTAAAGTTATGGATTATTGTCTGTGTGACTGATACTATAAATGACTCGCTGCCGCTTGTATAGTTTTGGTTTCCTGTATAGTTTGCTTTGATTTCGTAATCCCCTGCAGATAGTTGCGTTAGGTTTTCTAAAGGCGAAGTTCCTGTTGCCTGTAAAATGCCGTCCATAAATATGCTTATATTTTCTGGTGCGATCATCGTTGCTGTCATGTTTAGATCATCAAGATCAGAGATGGTTACATCTCCGTTAAATCCGTTCAATAGCAGGTTTACGTTAGGGTCTGATTTGTTTACAATAAATGAATCAGTTGTTGTGCTGTTCATATTGCCGAAGCTATCGTTTATAAAATATGTAACATCATAGGTACCTGCAGCCAATCCGCTTATCGTTGTATTGTATCTGTTTCCTACTTCATTCTGTAAGGTGTAATTTGTTCCGTTTACCTGCACTATTGTTTCATCGATTGTTCCATAGTCAAATACATCAACCTTTATCGTAACATCTTCGCCATAAGTGATGTCTGCGATATTGCTATTGTATACTTCTGGAATTGTTGTATCGTTTACATACATACTTGCTGTTGTTGTACTGTTCGTGTTTCCACTGCCATCAATCCCATAGAACCTTAAGTCATGTGTGCCTAATGACGCATATGCCGGATAAGTGAATGTTGTTGTGTATTGATCTCCTGAAACCAAAGTCATTGTCTGGTTGTATGCTGCATCAAGTTCTGCAATAACTGTACTTAAGTTAAGGTCTGTTGCGTTTACAAATACAGTTATATTTTGACCTATTTCAATATCATCAGCCATATCTCCGAATACACTAGGTAGAATTGTATCTCCAACTGTGAATGAGCCAGTTACACTATCATTATAATTTGTATAATTGT
>CAYSVS010000010.1:0-12234 GCA_964434475.1 uncultured Methanosarcinales archaeon | reverse complement strand
TGTTCAAGTCTGTTACATCCACTCTCAATGTAACATCTCCATTGAATTCTGTTGTTGCTGGAACATTTACGTTGAAAACTTCTGGAACTGTGGTATCTTCTATATCGAATGAATCAGTCGTCGTATCATCAATATTTCCAACATTATCAGTTACTATAAACTGAACATTATGTGTGCCTATACCTAATACAGGCAAAGTAACTGTATAAATATCACCAGACTCTAAAACCATATCATATAATGTGCCGCTTACATTTACATCAACATCATTTATTCCGCTTGCTGCATCAGTAACATTAATCTTCAATGTTTGGTTCAAGCCGAACTCCAAAGGATCTGTTTCTTGTATAGCAAAAGCATTAGGAGCTATGTTATCTACAGTAACATTAGCAACATTCTCGAATAGGTTGTTTCCTGCTGGATCTGTGATGTTTGTATATATCTTATACAATCCATCTCCAACAAAACCTTCGCTTGCATCTGTTCCATTCCACAATTTAGCTTGAGGATTTGTTACTGAAGCACTGGTATAAAGGTTCTTGACTAAGGCGTCTGTTGAATTGTATACGTCAATCGATGCTGAAACCTGTTCTGAATACCTTAAATCTATAGTAATATTATCATAACTGCTATCTAGGTTAGAAGGCGAGATATATCCTGCATTATCTCCGGACAAAACATTAGTGATTATTTCAGGCATAGTGTTGTCTATGCTTATCTGCTCAAATTGGCTGTTATTTTCATTTCCTGCAAAGTCTGTTGTCTTTATAGTAATATTGTAATCGCCGTCTGCCAAAGTTGCAGTGTCCAATGTTGTGGTCCAATCATCTGCAGCTGCATTTGTCAATGCCAAATTTGAGCTTGCATCTGTTTCATTTCTCCAAGTGTATGCAGCTGTCTGCAAGCCTGAGCCATCTTCGATGATTGATGCGTTTATTGTAATTATTCCATTATAATCTCCTGCCAAAGGTGTGTTTAGAGTTACTGCTGGAAGTGTATTGTCTATGAATATGCTTGCAAATTCTGAAGTATTGGTATTGTTTGCAGGATCTTGTGCAAATACGCTGATATTATAATCGCCGTCTGCATAATCTAATGTATTAAAGGTTGTGTTAAAGTAACGATCTCCTGAGTTTTGCGCTGTAATGTTATAGCTTGTTGTTGTATTGCTTAGCACAAAGTGCGCTTCAGTTATTTCGTTCAAGTCTGTTATAGTTGAATTCAATAACTGTGTGCCAGATAGGTTAACATTATCGATAGGAGAGTGTAATGTTACATCAGGATTTGTATTGTCTGTAATATACTTAAACTTGAAAGGATTGCTTTGTTTACAATTGCCTGCTAAGTCACAAGCTGTTACTCTCCAATACCATTCTTCATTAGAATTCAAACTTTTTGTTTTTATACTCTTGCTTGCTTCTCCTATTGTTTCATTAATGTAATCTACAGTTGCAAAAGTTTCATCTGTAGTAATTTCTATAATATATTTATCAAAATTAATATCGCTTGCAATATCCCATGCCAATGTAGGTTTTAAAGTTGTCGATATGCTGTTGTTTGCAGGACTCGTAAGATTAAAATCTGCAGGAGCGAGTGTATCTACTATGAACCATCTTGATTCTGTTGAGTTTTGGTTGCCCGCAGTATCATTAGCAAGAACTTGTATCGTATAATTATTGTCTGTCAATCCATTAAGGTTCCATATGTAATTGTCGCCATCATTTGAATTGAATGTAAGAGATGTTCCGTTCAAGGTCATCCATTTCTCATCTAGGTTTGTGTCTATTATTGTTGAGTTTATCACTATATTTGTATCATTTGTGTATGTCAAGTCTGCTGGAGTCGGATCCTCAAAGCTTAATTGAGGATTCATCTGATCTATTGTTATTGTCTTTGTTTCAGTTACATTACTATGTCCTGCTGTGTCATTTACAAATGCATAGTATTCATATATGCCGTCTGTTAATCCTGTCAGATTGGCATAGAAATTGCCGTCTAATGCAAAGTTTGTTCCATTCCAATTTACAAAAGCTTCGTCAATGTTTGCTTCTGTTATTGACATGTTTATCAAATATTCACTTCCAGAAAGATAAGCATTATCTGCTAAAGTAGGATCAACAAAGTCTATCAAAGGCCACGTTGTATCTATTGTAATTGTTCTATTAGTATCATTAAAAGCGATATTGTTCGCTGAGTCATTACACATTATGTTCCATACATATTTACCATCATCTAAGTTTGAGGAAAAGTTTGTTTGTATATTTGAGGTAATATTGTTATCTGCATCATCAATATCCCAAATGCCTGATGAGTTAGTGTATAAACTGCAAGAAGTTAGATATACATCAGTCCCTATATATTCAAATGTGATTTCGCCAGAATCTGAAACAAAATTATCATCAGGAGATATCAGATCAACCACAGGTAAATTTCCATCAATCCTTATTGTTCTTGTCTCAGTTGTGTTTATATTTTTAGCACTATCATTAACAGTCGCATAGAAAGTATACTCTCCATCTTCCAGTCCAGAGAAGGTTTTTTCATAAGGTGATACCAAGATTGACGTATTCAAGGATTTTATGTAAAAATTAGCTATATCGTCACTAATATCTCCTGCATCAGGGTCAATGAAGTTCACAACCCCTATGAATGTATCATCAGACAACCGATATTCTTCACCAGCTCCAAGAGCAGAAGTGGTTGCTCCATTGACTTTGAACATTACACTAACTGGTGCTATGTCTGTGACAATAATGTTTTCAACCTCATAATCAATGCCATGCAAAGTATATGTCTTGGTCTCTCCCTCACTGATTAGGTCATAGACATAATCTCCCAACATATTCAGCACAACACTATCCACATTATCCTCTGTAATGGACATGTTTATTGTCAAGTCAGTGCTTGCTACTATAGTATCATTATCTGGTGTAGGTGCGATAAAGTTTACCAAAGGCATTGTCGTATCAACCTTAAATGCAGATTGATCAGCCATTGTTGTCTTTGCAACACTATCAGTACATGAAACAGTCCAAGCATAAGTACCTTCTTGAACGTCTACAATAAATGAATTAGTGCCAATCATAGGAGCATTATCTGTCTGATTCAAAGCAAAAGTTCCATTAAAATCTCCATATAAGCTGCATGAACTTAAGCTACTATCCTGCACATCATATGTCAAAGTTACTAAATTAGAATTAAACCAAGAATTGTTAACAGTAGTCAGTGTAACATTAGGTGCATAATTATCTATAAGGAATGTGTTAGATTCATCATTATCTGATTCAATTGAATCTGTTGCAGTCATCCTAATCATAGCAGCGTTCGTATCTGAAACAGAAGATGTGTCCCATTCATAACTTCCTGAATTTGCTATTGCTGATGCAACTGACTGCCAGTTTGTTCCGTCATCACTGTATTCAATATCTAAGGTTATAGTATCTGAATCAACATCATTTGATGTCCAAGTTATATTATTTAATCCTGTCCAATTCTCTTCTCCTATAGGGCTTGTTAATGTTATAGTCGGTGCTGTATTCTGTATTGTTATTGAAGAAGACGTTATTTCACTTCCAAAGTCTTCTCCATCGCTAGGAGTATAAGTACAATATATCTCATCATCTTTTACAAATTCAGATCCTGCCAATGTACTTAAACTTTGACCTGTTATCTCTACGCTGTTCTTGAACCATTTGTATATGCTTCCACTTTCAGCATCATTCTCAATATCATCATAATCTATAGAACATGTAAGATCATCATCAGTATAAGCTGTAGAAGGCGTAATCTCAATATTGCTTCCTAATGGAGCATCATTGACTGAGTTTATAGTTATATCTACTTCTTGTGTATCTGCAGCTCCTTGATCATCTGTTAGTGTAAATATGACAGTATCACTTCCATAAGCATCTGCTACTACCGAAAATGTAGCTGTATCACCATCAATACTGATGTCTATCAAGCTTGTATCTATGCTTGAAACAGTCCATGTTAAGCTTGCACTATCTATGTCTGACCCATAGCTGGATAAGTCAATGTCCCAATCTGAAGAATCTTCATCTTTTATTTGTTCTGGGATCGAACTTATTTGAGGAGCATTGTTTACTGAGTTTATTGTAATTGTTATATCCTGTGTATCAGAAGCTCCGTCATCATCTGTTAATGTAAATGTTATTGTATCAGAACCATAAGCGTTCGATACTGGCGTAAAGGTTACTATGTTATTGTTGATACTCACACTTATCAAATTAGTATCTATATTTGATACGCTCCATGACAAACTTGTGCTGTCAATGTCTGATTCATAATCTGATAGATCCAATTGCCATGCTGCAACATCTTCATCAGCATTCTGATTAGGAATACTTGGCGATATTTCAGGAGCGTCATTCACGCAATTAATATTAACATCAATATCCTGCCTATCTGTCTCTCCTTTTGTATCTTCTAAAACAATGGTCATTGTATCAGAACCACATTTGTTAGCAATAGGAGTGAATGTAAAAACATCACCATTTATGCTTACACCGAATAAGCTTGCATCGTTTCCATAATAGTCCCATGTAAGATCTTCAGGGTCATCCTCTTCATCTGACTTATAGCTTGACAAGTCCAATGTCCAGGAACTATCCTCGTTTGAAGATTGATCAGGGATTGTTGATGTTAGCTCAGGAGCTTCATTGTTAGGAGGAAGTATAACCTCGTTCTGTTCTGAAAGATAAGCAGTTATTAATAATTGGTTGCTTTCAGGACCATAATAAAATCTTATTGCATCCCCTTCCTCATCGCTTATCCTGCATAAGTATATGGCAGGACTGCTTTGAGCAAGATCGCAGTTTGTCGAATACGTATGACTTCCATAAGTCTGCTGAAAAGTACAAGAATTACCTGAACAACTTTGCAGGTCATTGTCAAAGAAATATTTCAATGTTGTAGAATTGTAATTTGAAGCTCCAGCTGTAATAGTAGCAATTTGGTTTCCTTCAACTGTGAAAAATGCATAAGGATCAGCATCTTTGCCTGCTCCGTTTACAATTATATAAGAAGGATTTATCCTTTTTTCAGGCATATCTACATCTCTTGCCAAAGCTTTTAATGTGAAAGTAGCAGCATTTACTGTGCTTATGAATAACAAAAAGACTAGTAAAATCGTTACAAGTTTTGTTGTCCCTCTGCTGTTCTTCATTTTGTATCTTAATTTATTCTAAAAATCTCCTAGATTGGGTTGTGATTCTTCTACTGAACCTTGATCGCCTTGGTCAACGATGCCTTCATCTTCATTCTGTTCTTCTTCGTTCTCTTGTTTCCATTTATTTTTTTGCTGATCTGTCGGATTTCCTACAGTTATTTCTTGCGTTCCCACATAAGAACCTCCGCCTGAAGCACCGCCGCCTCCGCCGCCACCACAACCAGTGATGTAAAGTGCAGCGACCAATCCCATCGCAGTATATTTTATTCCTTTAGATATTGCTCTATAAGTAGATTGATATTTGCTAAAATGATTATTTGAAAATGGATTTATCTTATTATTATATTTGACTCCAGTATTGTTTACTATTGCCTTCAAATCGTCTTTATTCGCTAATGTGTTTCTATGATATTTCATTTTGGTATTCCTCCTTTTAACATAGCTATGTCTAACACCTAAGAACCCTTTTTTTTAGTAAGTAAAGAATATTATATGCAAGAACTATTTAAATCTAACTGTTTAGTTAGCATTATGCAGTGATAAAACAGTCAAATTATGAAAAAAAACTTAAAAAACTTTACTTTTTTGAGCCTGTTTTTTAAAACCAGGCAATTTATTTCCTTCTACATACTCAATTGCAGCTCCACCAGCAGTAGATACATGTGTGAACTTTTTTGCAAGCTTGTATTTGTGAATTGCTGCACCAGTATCTCCGCCACCTATTATAATGATCTTCTTTGAATCTGCCAAAATTTTTGCGATTTTCCTTGTTCCATTTGCAAATGCCTTTTTCTCAAACACACCTAAAGGACCATTCCAAAAAACAGTCTTTGCTTTTTTCAGTTCTTTTTCAAATAAACTTATTGTTTTTTTACCTATATCATATCCTGAATAAGATTTAGGAATATCATCTATAGCAACAGTTTTCTTTTGTTTGGAATCCCTGCTTTTAGCAACAACAATATCAACAGGAAGGATAATCTTATCTTTATATTTCTTTAATAATCTTTTACAATCCTTTATTTTTGAATCATCTACCAGGCTTTTGCCTACCTCATATCCTTGAGCTTTTAGAAATGTGAATATAATAGCTCCTCCAAGCAATAGTTTGTCAACTTTTTTGCACAGCGCATCTATCAACCCTATCTTGTCAGAAATCTTAGCTGCTCCAAGAATCGCCATAAACGGCTTTTTCGGTTTTCGAGCTTTTTCTAATCCTTTAATCTCTTTTTCAACATTAAAGCCTATACAGCTTGGCAAAAATTTAGGTATACCTACTATGCTGGCATGTTTCCTATGACAGGTTGAAAAGCAATCATTAACATATATGTTTCCTAGATCAGCCAAACTTCTTGCAAACTTTATTGAATTCTTTTTTTCTTCTTCATAGAATCTCAAGTTTTCAAGAACCACTATTTCTTTATCCACCATCTCATCTACAAAATACTCAACATCCTGACCAATACAGTCATCAAGCTTGAATACAGGATGTTTCAATAATCTTGCTAATCTTTCTGCAACAACATCTGTTTTTAGTTTATCAACAATCTTGCCTTTGGGCCTGTCTATATGACCTATCACTATAGTCATAGCATTCTTTTTTCTCAGATATTCTAATGTAGGAACCATAGCCTTTAATCTAGAATCGTCTGTTATCTTTCCTTTTTTGTCTAAAGGCACATCAATATCAGCCCTAAGAATTACATACTTATTTTTTAGTTTCATACTTTTCAAAGATTTCATTCTTATACCTCTTTTTGCTTACAAATATCAGGTTATTTAGTTACATCTATATATTATAGATATTATTATTTATTATTATATAAAGTTTTTTGAGAAAAAATTTAAAAAAATAAAAAAACCTATCTCTTGACTCTATTATAACCTTTCCACAATAGCCAGATTAAACCTATTGGTACTATCCAGCCAACAGCATAGCTTATGAAAACAAGCAATTTGTCAAAGCTTCCTACGATATTGCTTACCAATTGCTTCAGTGGAGTCATTGTT
The DNA here is from genome assembly GCA_964434475.1 of uncultured Methanosarcinales archaeon. Taxonomy (GTDB): domain Archaea; phylum Nanobdellota; class Nanobdellia; order Woesearchaeales; family CAYSVS01; genus CAYSVS01. Next base: position 5,036 of record CAYSVS010000010.1, on the reverse strand, counting down.
ACGATCTTATATGCAATGTCTCTTTTTTCGCTTAAGCTTACACTTATCACAGAATAATCTGTTTGTCTATCTATATTTGTCAACTGCCTTTGATAGCTGTCAATCTGTCTTTGTATTCTTGACAATTGCTCTTCTATCTCTATGATATCTGAGATGTGTTCAGCTTTGTCAAGTAAAGATTCTATCCTTTTTTTTTCTTTCTTGTAAGAATTAAGATATGCTTCTAGGTCTTGGTATTGGATAGTCATATCATATACATTGACATTATAGTTTTCAAGCTCTGCTGAACTCTTGACAGCTTCTACAGCTGCTTCAAATTTATCAACAGGAACCTTTAGGGTTATACTATAAGTTCTATATTCAATATCTTTATAGCTATGTGCGTACTCATTTTCATTGGTATAATAACCATCAAAGCTTTGCGCAAATGCCTTTATCTTTTCTTTTGTCTCATAGTATTGATCTCGTTCGGTCTCTAATCTTATATTGCTTGTTTTCCTCAATTTTTCACCATAGCTTTCAGAAGAATCCATCGCTATTTCAGGAGACAAAGATTTTGTTGACAAAGCTGTCTCATCAATGCCTGCACCTCTATAGCTTGGAGATTCATATGATACAGCAGCAAATTGAGATGCACCAGGAATATTTATCTTGCTTGACATAGCAATCAGCAATACTAAAATTAATATTGTCAAAAAAACACCATCTTTATGTTTCCTGTAATAGTCCATAATTTTTTTCATAAATATCACCAAAAAAGAAAGCATATATTATAGTATATAAACATGTTCATATATTTAGGTAGAAACCGAAATAAAAAAATAAAAAAATAATTACTATCTATTATGCGCTTTAATCACACAATCTATCGCATATAGCACTATAATCAAAGGCAGCCACGGAATATTGAGCACAAATAGTTTAAGTTCACTCATTAACCAGAGCAGACCGATAATCAATGCAATATACGCAATCCACATTGAACTATCGCATTGCTTCTTTTTTCTAAACAATCCTCTTTTTTTTGCCATATTGAACATCACCTCAGACATATAGTATTGTTTTATAGACTTTTAAATTGTCTGTATATACAGTAAGAGCATAGGAAAGATTTTTATTGAACCAAGAATTACCCTTTTTTATGATTCAAAGCATTATCTTTGACCTTGGAGGCGTATTAGTAAAGGATCCTGTAAGAAATATCATCAATTATATCTCTAAAGAGTTAAGATTAGATAAAAAAAGCATACTTAGAACCTATAGAAAATATAATGAAGATATGCAAAAAGGCAAGATCAAACAAGATATGTTTTTGGATAATATGAAAAAAGAACATAATATTGATATCAAAAACAATCTTCTTTATGATGCTTTCAAAAATGCATATCAAGAGATTCCTATTATGGTTGACATGGCAAGAAAATTACATGGCAATAATTATAAGATTGGCTTGTTGTCCAATACAGAAGATTATGGTGCAAGGATAATAAGAGAAAGAAATTTTGAATTTATAGATATTTATGTTCTTTCATGCGAAAAAGGAACAAGAAAACCTGAAAAGAAAATATATGAAATTGCATTAGATGAACTGCATGTGAAACCAGATGAAGCAATTTTCTTAGATGACAAGCCAGCAAATGTAGATGCTTTCAAAAATATGGGTGGCAAAGGCATAACAGTAAGAAAAGGTGAAGAAGAGCAAGCAGTAAAAGAACTTGAATCTATGTTGAAATTCAATTATAACTTATTTTAACCTTTCCTTTATTCTCAGAAGTTGTTCTGCCTATTGCTCTGGCATCTATATCTAAATCTTTTAAGCTCGATAAAAGGGAATCAGTATGTTCTGGCTCTACAAATATCAACAAGCCCCCAGAAGTCTGCGGATCAAACAATATATTCTTCATATATTGCTCAATTTTATCAGACAAAATAGTATCTTTGCTATAATGATTTAGATTTGTATTTGTCGCTCCTGGAACAATGCCTTGCTTTGCAAACATTTCAACAGTTTCATCTATTAGATGAAGTTTGTTATAGAATATCTCTATTCCAACATCAGACGCTTTAGCAACCTCTAAGCTATGTCCTATAAGTGAAAAACCTGTTACGTCTGTGATTGCTTTAGCATCATGCTCAATAGCAGCCTTAGACGCTTTGTCATTAAGCTGCGCCATAGTAGAATATATATTTAGTGTCAATTCTTTGTCAATCTTGCCAGATTTCATTGCTGTATTCAGTATTCCTGTACCTAAAGGTTTTGTCAATATGATATCATTGTTGCAGGTTGCATTGGAATTTGTACAAATCTTGTCTGGATGGACAATGCCTGTCAATGCAACACCAAAAAGAGGCTCACCTAGTCTGATTGAATGTCCGCCAACTAGGCTTGTATTTGCTTCTTTTAATTTATCAGCACAGCCTTTCATTATATTTTTGAGTATTTCTGAATCCATAGATTTGCTTGGAAAACCCACTAAAGCTAATGCTGTCTTAGGAACAGCACCCATAGCATAAATATCACTCAATGCATTTGCTGTCGCTATCTGACCGAAATAATAAGGATCATCAACAACAGGCGGAAAAAAATCAGTAGTATTTACTATAGCTTGTTCTTTGTTCAATAAATAAACACCAGCATCATCAAATTTTGAGCCATCTACAAGAACATCATCATGTTTGAAAAAATCAACCTTGTCCAATAATCCCTGCAGATAATTTGGCGGAATTTTTGCTGCACATCCTGAGCAGGATGCAGTGCAGGTTAATCTTATCTCTTCTTCAGTTGTTTTTTCTTCTTCAGTTGTTTTTTCTTCTTTATCTGATTTCTCTTCTTTATTATTGTATTCCATAAGCCCACCTAAAAGATAATTTTAGTATTTAATAAAAAATGGATAAATATAAATCTATCCTAATCCCAACAAAGCGCCATACTTCCAGAATAATGGTACGAACACAAGCGCAACTATGCTCATCAGCTTGATTAAGATATTTAAGCTTGGTCCTGCTGTGTCCTTAAATGGATCTCCCACAGTATCTCCTACAACAGCCGCCTTATGCATATATGAGTATTGTTTGCTTTTTCGAATGTTTCTTGATTCTATATACTTTTTTGCATTGTCCCAGGCTCCTCCTGAGTTTGCCATAGATATAGCAAGCATCGCACCAGTTGTCAATGCTCCTGCAAGCAATCCGCCTAATGCTTCTACACCAAACAAAAACCCCATAAATATAGGAATGACAACAGCTAAAATACCCGGCATTATCATCTCTTTCAATGCGCTTATTGTAGCTATATCAATACATCTTGTATGATCTGCTTTTGCTTTGCCTTTCATCAATCCTTTTATATTATTGAATTGCCATCTTACTTCCTCTATCATCTTAAATGCTGCTCTGCTTACAGCTCTCATTATCAAGGAACAAAACAAAAAAGGAAGCATAGAACCTATCAACAAGCCAATGACAACCAAAGGATTCATTATATCTATCTTACTTAATCCTGATGATTGAGCAAAAGCAGTAAACAATGCTAATGCTGTCAATACTGCCGAGCCTATGGCAAAACCTTTGCCTATAGCTGCGGTTGTATTTCCGGCAGAGTCTAATGCATCTGTTATTTTTCTTACTTTTTTCGGCAAGCCCGCCATCTCTGCAATACCCCCAGCATTATCTGCTACAGGACCATAAGCGTCCAAAGCCAAGCTTATACCTAATGTAGAAAGCATACCTACTGCTGCTATAGCTATCCCATATAATCCTGCGAACTTAAAGGAGAAAAATATCGCTATGGCTATGGTGATTATAGGCAATGCAGTACTGCTATAACCTAAAGCTATACCTTCTATGATATTTGTTGCGTATCCTGTTTTAGATGATTCAACAATCCTTTTTACATGCTTATACTTTTCAGAAGTATAATATTCAGTCATAAGTCCTATAAGAACTCCTGCCAATAATCCTGATACTATTGCGATATATACGCCAAAAGAGTTTTGCAAGAACATCTTTGTCAAAAACCAGGAAAATACAAATACTATCAACGTCGCAGAAAGAAGACCATTCCTTAATACACCATGAATCTCTGCATTTTTCTTAATCTTTACAAAAAAACTTCCGACGATAGATGCTATTATACCTAATGCAGCCAAAACCATGGGAAAGATAATACCATTATATCCATAACTTATACCTAAAATCATAGCTGCAATTATACTACCAACATAACTTTCATATAGATCAGCTCCCATGCCAGCAACATCTCCAACATTATCCCCAACATTATCAGCTATAACTGCAGGATTTCTCACATCATCTTCTGGTATTCCTGCTTCTAATTTTCCTACCAAATCTGCTCCAACATCTGCAGCTTTTGTAAAAATACCTCCTCCAACTCTTGCAAACAATGCGACAGAGCTTGCGCCTAGGCTAAATCCAGTCAAGATGCTTGGAACCAGTCTGTACGATACATCTAAAAATGAAGTCAATATGTAAAACAAGCTCCCTACACCCAATAAGCCTAATCCTACTACAGTCATACCCATAACAGCTCCGCTTGAGAATGCAATATCTAATGCTGAATAACCTTTTATCCTTGCTGCATTTGCTGTTCTAACATTAGCTTTTGTCGCTATCGCCATACCTATATAACCTGCAAGTATAGATAAAAAAGCTCCTATAATAAAAGATATAGATATATAAATTCCATTTTCCAATGTAAAATATATTATAGCCGCTATTATCACGACAAACCAGAAAAGTATCTTATATTCTCTTTTAAGAAATGTCATAGCACCCTGCCTTATCTCTTCAGCAAGACATTTCATCTTCTGATTGCCAACAGGTTTTTTTAGTATCTTTGATATAAGATATATAGAGAATAAGATAGCCAAAAAAGATATAAGTAGTATTGATATTATGTATGCCATATAATTACCTCTTTAGATTATGATTAGAAAAACAGTTTATAAATATTTCTATAAATTCGGGTTCATCCGGAATAAGGTTCAAATAATATTTTAAATATGAGATTAATCATT
>CAYSVS010000009.1:0-35030 GCA_964434475.1 uncultured Methanosarcinales archaeon | reverse complement strand
TGTGCAATTAATCTAAAAAGCTAAGCTAAACAGCAATTATGCAAAGTTCTCTGAAAACATTTTATCCAACAACCTAAAAGGATATTTTAAAACTTCTACTACAGCTTCACCCATCATTTCCAATCCTGTTGTTACCAAAGCACCAGTTGAAACATCAGATTTACCGCTTACACTATCAATTCTTCCATTATTGAAATACGCCCTTACAACATCAAATTTCTCTTTGAAGGCTTCAGTCTCAAGAGGTGAACCTGCTTTATCAACAAAAATATCTTTTAAAGGATCATAATCAACACCACCTATATTACCAGAAGAACCTAAAAAACTTATCTTTGTAGGCTCGCCGAAAATAGATCCATAATTTATCTCTGCTTTCTCTCCTACACTATATTTATATCCTCCATGTTCAAAATTAACCTTGTTTTGATTATCCAATCCTTTTACAATACACCTATATTGTTCTTCTCCTAAGTCATTTTTACCTTTGGTCAAAATTAAACCATAATCCTGACTTAGATCTACCTTACTTGAGCCATCCAAAGATAATCTTCCTTTAAAAGAATCTGCTTCGTAATCGACATTTATTTTGTCTTCATTAAATTTTAATGAAAGATCATTGTTCTCTCCATCTATTTTAAAAGTTTGAGACTCTCCGCTCCCATAAAAATTACCTTTTCCTTGATTACCTATAGCAGACTCAAGATGATCATTTGAAAATGTTGCTTTTCCCTTAGAGACATAAACTTCTGTATCACTGACAGAAGACTTATAAGACATTTGGGTGTTTGGTTCGATGGAAATCTTTCCTTTGAGTGTGCTGACTTCAAGAGTTTTCCCAGTTCCAGTCTTTATTATCTTACCGCCTGCAGAATCAGATATTTCAACATCTGTTCCTTTAGGAATATTGAAACTATCGCTGCCCACATTCAAAGATTTAGCATCACCTTTAGGAAAACTAACCTTCCATCCATCCGATACTTTAGTAACTTCTGCTCCCTTTACATCATCAAGATTAAGTTTTTGACCGTTATGTACGATGGTTTTCTGGTTCTTATCAAAATCAACTCCACTTCCATCTCCATATACTCCTCTTAGGTCTTTGGCGTTTTTTATTTTCTGCTTAGAGTTTTTGCTTTTATTCATTTTCCTTTTTTTATCTATTATTTCAATAACAGAACAGTTCTTATTCAAGCATAAATTAACAACTAATGAGTAATTAAAAAACAGTTAGTTTTATAAAGGTAATTCATCTAACAAACAGCATATGGAACAAGGAAAAACTCTAGAGGAAGTCGTTGATAAACCGCAAAGTAAATCAAATACATTTCTAGAAAAAACTAAGCATTATTGGTACTCAAATGGATTGATGTTTGCAATAAAAACACTGGATGTAATCACAACATACAAAATCTGCAATAGAGATGGAATAGGATGCGAAACTAGTGAAGTATTCAAAGATTATATGGCTAATCACGGCATAGCAGAAGGCTTGATAATAGGATCTGGAGAAAGTCTTATGCACATTATGGCAACATCTGCAATATTAAACGGAATAGGATACGGCCTAGGAAAAGCAGTATCTAAATTTAGCGATAAACACTTATCTGGAAAAGCTAAAAAAGCAGCAGACTATACTGCAATAGGATTATCAAACACAGGAAATGCATTTGTCTATGGTCTTTGTTTATACAATTACGATGCAGTTATCTATAATATATTTAACTTGTTTATGTGAAATTAATTCTTATTTTTACTTTCATGTAGACCTTCAACAAATCTTTTAGGCTTATCAAAAAAACTAACACCACCATTTGTTTTAGCTCTCATTCCAGTAGGCCCAAATAAATAAGACATCAAATCAGATATAAAATTAGATTCAGTATCATCATTATCAGTTCCCTTAAAATAATTATGCACTTTCTGCCATGCAACCTTATTTAATGTCATCTTATCTCCTGGTTTTCTATCAGAAAGAAGTATATCTGATCCAGGAGCAGATGTTTGAGAAGCAGATATATCTATAGTTTCAGTAAAATCTTGATAACCTATGTTTTGAGGAGGTAAAGGCACAGTATCTGAGTAAAGCGCAAAACCCATAGCATCAATATATTCTTTATTTTTATATGCAGAGTGTACCTTATCAGAACCCTTCCAATAGTTCTCAATCTGCCAATCTTCTCCATCCCAATACATATCTTTCCAGCCATATGTTAATACGGAATCTTCTGCTAATCTTGAACCATAATAACCAGTTGACTGGTCAACTGCAAGATTTATTTTTCCTAAGTCATCAATATTTGCCTTATAGTCTAATCCTCTATAGTCATAAACCAATTGATCTTCAACATTGTCAAAGATTATTGCATGGGCGCCATCAGATTGTATTGCAAAGTTAGTTTTTTTAGGAATATGCGCATTATCTGCAAACCGCCCTCCTTTAAAAGACTCCTTAAAATCAATATCTTTGAAAACTATTTTTTCTTCAGGATAATTAATATCATAATGCCATTCAAAATCATTAACATCTCCGGTTAATTCAAAACTTTCTAAACCATACTCATCATGATTGAATATAGCGCTTCCACCTTGTATGCCTATCTTACCGCTAAAATCATCAGACTTTGAAAAACTAACCTCAACACCAGAAGACAGATAATCTAATCTATCCAAATCAGAATTAAACTCGACAGCACCGCCTGATTGAGCAACCAATGTTGTTCCGTCTTTAAAAGCAACTTCAAAAGCAGGTGCACCTTCTTGAGGGGAAAACCCTGCTGCTTTTATATTTCCATTCTCAATCACAAACTTTGTGAATCCATTCGCTTTAATCTGACCTCCGTTGACAACAGCAGTTTTTCCAGGCTCAACATCCACGATAAGATTACCATTATTATCAAGCTTGATATCAGATATGCTCCCTGCAAATGTGTTTGTCTTACTACCTGTAGAAGTACCTTTAATGTTCCATCCGCTTGGTGTTTTAGTAATATCTGCACCTTTTAGATTATTAAGGTCAATAGTCACAGAAGGATCAGATCCAGTGTTTGTAATCTTGCTGCCATCTACGTTTACATCTTCACCATTACCAACATTAACATCACAGTCAAATTTATGGCTTAAATGTTCATTTGCACAACTAGGGCATTTACCAGTATTTTCCTCAACATACTTGTCTTTCTCTGCTCCTGAAAGCCTATCAAATTGGTCAACAACAGGATTTTCGATTTTGGCCAAGTCTTCTGCAGTAGGAGTCTGAATCTCTGCAAATTCGTCTGCACTCATCTCTCCTGGAGCTATTACAGTTCCTAATAATAATAACACAAAAAACAATGCCAAAATAACCCTATGCTTCAATCTTATCACCTAGTTTCAATACAAATATAAAATAAAATGGCTTTTCAGACAGCTTATCCTGCAAAGCAAATAATACAGTATCTTCTGATAGATAAGATAGATCACTCTGCATAGCCTTAAGTCCATCAAGATAAGTAACATCGATCCATCCTGGATCTTCAAACTGTTGGTTTACTATATTCTCTGCAACATGATAAATATAGCCCAATCTTACATCAAATGTTGTCTTAAATTTTTCAAGAGTTTTCTTTCTATCTCCCATCTCAACAGATATAGGATAATCTACTATAAAATCAACCGCATTTTGAGTAATAACAACATCAGTGCTCACATTGCCTAACTTAATATCATACCCTTTTTCCTCAAAAACAGCCAGATTGATGTAAAAAGGCAAGACATAATCTACAAAAGCTTCCATATCTTCCTCAATCCTATCTAAAGAAGGCAGATAGCTGACTTGTCCATCATATAGATAATTGACAAAATAAGTTTCAGTATCATAAGTCCTATTCAAATCATAATTGCCGCCCATCAATCCAGTAAACAGCAAACTATCCTCTGCTGCCTGATCTATGCTCAACTGTATGTAATACTCAATCTCAGAAGTGTCGAATATGCTTTCTTTAATATGATATTCCTCTCTTGCAGATTGGATATACATCAATAATCCGAACAATAAAACAATCACCAATCCTACGATGATGAAAGCAGTTATCTGAGATCTCTTTCTAAGCATCACACTTAATCTTATCATTACAGGTAATATAAAATAAATCCTATATAAACATTTTTATTTCATATAAAATCATCTTGAAATACAATTATTCTAAACACCATAATTCCTAAACCTTAGTTAAATTTATATAAACAAACTATAACGCCAATATAAAATGAAAGAAACGAAAAAAAAGAAAATTTTGGTAACAAGCGCACTCCCATATGTTAACAATGTTCCTCACTTAGGTACTATGGTGTGCGTATTATCAGCAGATGTTTACAGCAGATTCCTTAAGTTAAGAAAGATTCCTAACATTTATGTATGCGGTACAGACGAACACGGCACAGCAACAGAGACTAAAGCTGTTGAAGAAGGTGTAACACCAAAAGAAATATGCGATAAGTATTTCAAATTACAAAAGGAAATTTATGAATGGTTCAACTGCGACTTTGACTGTTTTGGAAGAACTAGCGACAAAGCAAACCATGAGATAGCCATAGACATTTTCAACAAACTAGAAAAAAAAGAATTTATTTTCGAACAGGAAACAGAACAATTTTTTTGCGAACACGATAAAAGATTTCTTGCAGACAGATTTGTTGTTGGAATTTGTCCTTACTGCGAATATAAAGAAGCTAGAGGGGACCAATGTGAAAGCTGCGGTAAATTACTTAACCCTACTGAACTGAAAGAACCAAGATGCAAGATATGCAATAATAAACCCATAATAAGAAAAACAAAACACTTGTTCATTGACTTGCCAAAGCTCGAACCAGAAATAAAAAAATGGGTAGATGAAGCTAGCGAAGACTGGAGCAACAATGCAAAAACAATGACAAATGCATGGCTTAAAGAAGGCCTAAAACCAAGAGCCATAACAAGAGACATAAGATGGGGAATCCCTGTTCCAAAAAAAGGATATGAACAAAAAGTTTTCTATTGCTGGTTTGACGCACCAATAGGATATATATCCATAACTAAACAATGTAAAGAAGAGTGGAAAAAATGGTGGCACAATCCAGAAAAGATCAAACTAGTGCAATTCATGGGCAAAGACAACATTCCCTTCCATACAATTATGTTTCCTGCATTCCTCATCGGAACAAGAGACAACTACACTCTTTTAGACCAGATATCAAGCAATGAATACATGAACTATGAATCAGGACAGTTTTCAAAATCCAGAGGCACAGGTATCTTTGGAGACGATGCTATGAATTCAGGAATATCTGCAGATGCATATAGATATTACATTATGACAAACCGTCCTGAAAAGACAGACACAGAATTCACATGGAATGATTTTCAAGACAAGATAAACAATGAGCTTGTCGCTAATATAGGCAATCTTGTAAACAGGACAATAAGCTTCATTCACAGGTTTTATGAAGACATAATACCAGAAGCTAACATCGAACCAAAAGACAATGAATTCATAGAAAAAGTTAAACAGAGAGAGGAAAAGGTCAAGCGATTACTTGAACAGATAAAACTAAAAGAAGCACTCAGAGAGATCATGTCCATATCCAGGCTAGGAAACCAATATTTCCAGGAAAACGAGCCATGGAAAGCGTTCAAGGAAAACAAGAAAAGAGCAGACACAACAATGAATGTTCTGGCAAATATTGTAAAAGATTTGTCTATACTTATCGAACCATACATGCCCAACACAGCAAAAAGGATAAGAGCACAGATAGGCATGCCAGAAAAAAAACTGCATTGGATCAACTTAGGTTATATGGAGATAGAAAAAGGACATAAGACAAACCCACCAAGAATCTTATTTGATAAATTAGAAGATGAGCAAGTAGAGGAATTCAAGCAGAAATATGCTGGAAAGCAGAAAAAAGAAAAAAAAGAAATGAATGCTAATCTTAAAGTAGCAGAAATACTCGAAGTAAACGACCATCCTGATGCAGACAAACTATATATTTTAAAGACAAACCTAGGAGAAGAACAAAAACAATTGGTTGCTGGTCTTAAAAAATACTATAAACCAGAAGAACTTATAGGAAAAAAAATAATAATAGTAACTAACCTTAAGCCAGCAAAACTTAGAGGAGTAGAAAGCCAGGGCATGCTTTTGGCAGCTGAAGACAAAAACAATGTTGAAATTATAGAACTTCACCATTCACACCCAGGAGACCAAGTTTTTGTTGAGGAACAAAAAATATATGACAAAGAAATTACCATAGATGAAATGTTTGAAAATAAACTAGAAGTGAAAAATAAAGAAGTACTGTTCAACAAAGAGAAACTAAAAACAGATACAGAAGAGATCAAGACCAAGATAGTAGTAAAAGGAAAAGTCAGATAGATAATTTTCAAACCCATTATATTTTTAAATATTCTTCTTTTTACTAAAACTATGGAACGAAAATTAATCAGCCTAGATCTAGATGACTGCGGGTTAGAATGTGCAGACGATTTTAGGGAATATGTGAATAAAGTATCAGGATGCAATCTAAAAAGGCACAACCAGACCACTTACAATTTCTCTTACTGCACAGACGATTATGGAAATATTCCAACAGCAGAACACTGCTTACAAGCATTTGAGAATTTTATACTATCAAGAAAATATAAAAATATGAAACTTATTCCAGGATTTAGAGAGCTTACATACAAGTTAAAACAAGAAGGATATACTGTACAGATATCTACTGCAAGAAAAGTAGAAGACGATAAACTCCAAAAGATAATGGAACAGGACACATACACTTGCCTTAAAGATAAAAACATACATTACGACACAATAATCTTCAACAGAAATAAAAAAGAGGTTATGAAAATAACCAAACCTTTAGTCCATCTTGATGATGCAATAAAACATCTCATAGGAATACAATGTTTCAAGGCTTTATTCCATAAGCATTATAACGAGAGTGAAAAAAGCGTTACACTAGACGAGTTTTTCAAAAATCCTGAAAAATATTCAATACCCAGAATTTATGACCATGATCAAACATACCATCTTATACAATACATAACTCATCTGAAAACACAAACATAGATTTCTAAAAATATTGATTGATACAAAGAAAAAATCCTAAGTTAGCAAGTTCAGAATACACTTAAAAATAATCGCATGATTTTTAGTGTCCCATAAATTCAAAAAGAATTCCGCAATAATTTTAATTCTTACGCGTATTTATTATCGCAGCAAGCCGAGAACTATGAAACCCGGCAAGGAATCAATAAAAAGCCTTAACATCTGATTACCCAAATACAGCAAGCTGCAGAATATACGCCAGATTTATTACTTATAAATAGAACTATTTAAGACAAAAAATATTTGATAAACCAAACGTTTATATTGTAAACATGAATTTTTACAATTATTAACCATAAACAATTACAGAACAACAAGATACAAAAACCATGTGTGTAATTAATCATTTCTAAAAGATATATAATATATAATATAAATAGAAACCTTTATATATTAGAATTAAAACAATTCTATGAAGGATGGTTAAAAAGAGGGGTAAAAGTAGTAGTGAATCTATTAGTAAGTACAACGGAATAAAAGTCCTTACTATCTACACAATATTTCTTGCACTTGTTTATCTTATGTTTACTGTTACCAACCAGACAGTAATGTTTTTCGGATATGTACTGGAAGGAGGGATAGCGGTAATCATCAACATACTTTTTATCGCTATAATATTCTCTATAATCCACGGATTGATGACAAGAGGAAAATCTATCTGGTATCTTGCTATAGCGTGGTTTGGGTTTGAAATTTTCAACAGCATAATAAGCATGTACATACAAACAGAAGGCTTCAATATCATCCATGACATAATTCTAGGAGCTTTCGGATTCATAATCCTCATAGATGCGTTGATAATATGGTATCTCATAGAGATCAAAGATGCTTTTATGCACGGCAAACACGATATCAAACACGATAAACTGTTCATAAGAACATTGACTGTGTTGATGAGCCTTGCTGTGATAGTAACTATAATATTTGCAGCATACCATTATACAAAAATAACACAAGAGACAGACAAGATGATTGACCAACTCAGGCTAAAGACATATTCCCAGGCAAAAGACATATGTGAATCAAAAATAGGAAGCGAAAAAGACATCTGTTTCCTTACTTTAGCAGCTATGTATAAAGAAGCACTGCCTATAATATGTGAAAATATAGATTCAACATTTTACAAATTCACATGCATACGAGCAACAAAATGAAAAAAGCACAAATAACTATTTTCATAATAATAGGAATCATTCTGCTATTCTCAGCTGCGATAGTTGTATATATACAATCAAGCGTTGAAGAGAGAAAACTAGAGATAAAAGAACCAGAAATAGAGGATGTTCCTAATTATGCACAACCTGTATCTAATTTTATAGAACAATGCATAGAACAAACAGCAATCGATGCTTTTGTAGAATTAGGAAACAAAGGCGGATATATATACGAAAATAATATCAAGATAATACAAGATATGCCTACAAGCAGCAATACTCTTGAACTGCTGCCTAATTCAGATATAAAACCAGCCTATTGGTATTATCTAAAAGGAGACAACGACTGCACAGGCTACTGCGAATTTGCATCGATGAGACCTCCATTATACAGAGGACAAAATACAGAATATATAAGTGAAGAATATGCTATAGAAACACAGATAGACAAATACATTGAATCCAATCTGAAAAAATGTTTCAGAGGGTTTGACGATTTCAAGGAATTCACTGTTGTTGCTGATGATAATATAACCACACTCACAACAATAACAGAAGAAGATGTAAGGATATTGATATATATGGAAACAGATATTGTTAAAGGAAATAACAGAGCGAAAACAGATAAATTCTATAAGAAAATTTCATTTGATTTCAAAAACATATACGAAAAAGCATACAACATAACCCAATTTGAATCAGAATATTCTTTCCTTGAAAGTTCAACATTAGATTTATTGACAATATTTTCAGGAATAGACGAACTAAAGATACCTCCTATGTCAACTACAGATTTCGAAACTTCGGGTGTATACTGGCAGGAAGATAAAGTGAAAGATAACATACAGCTTATGCTGCAGTCTTTTACACCTTATTTCAAGATTAAGGACAGCTTGAATTATGAAAGAGTGATAGTAGAGGAAAACGAATTCAGCAGCACTGCACAAGGAATCTATGATTCGATGGTACTGCCTATTACAGGATTTTCAACATTAGGCGTAAACTTCAATTATTTCTCTGAATGGCCCATATATTTTGACACTAATTCAGAATCAGGCATGATAGGCCCAGAAGGAATATATGAACCTCTGCTTAACTTCGGCATTCAAAGATACGAAACAATCTATGACATATCATATCCTGTGCTGATAAGCATAGTGGATCCTTATGCATTCAACAATAAAGGCTACACTTTCTGGATAGCCTTAGAAGCAAATATAAGAAACAACGAAGCTATAAACGAGACTTTCGAACCTATTGAAAGTTTTGCACTTCCGCAAGGAAGTATGATGTGCAATATAGACAAAAGAAACTCGGGCAATATTACTGTCAAAACAACAGATAAGATAACACAAGAACCTATACCTAATTTAAAGATCAGCTACAGCATAGGGGACGAATCGTGCTTTATAGGGAAAACAAACAACAAAGGAATCCTAGAGACAAAGTTTCCTGTCGGAATAAACGGCATAATTAGCTTTGACAACCAGGATTATCTAAGAGAATCAAAATTCCTTACAACAAGACTTGGCGAAGAGCAAAATATAGAAGTTGAACTTTATCCATTCAAGGAAATAGAAATAAGCTTGATGAAAAAACAACTGCATCCAAGATGGACTTTTAACAAAGAAGCTGTCGAACTTGACCCAGAAGAAAGTGCAACAATCATATTAACAAGGATACCTGAACAAGGACAGCAGGACCATGAAGTATTCGCATCATTGAAACAGGAAGAAACAAAAATAGATAAATTCGCTCCAGGTGAATACGATATTGAAATCAATGTAATAAATGACAAAGAATTCAAGATATTACCGCAAGAAAGATGCATAAAGATGCTTGGCGGCTTGATAAAAGAATGCTATTGGGCGCCTGAAAAAGAGATTTCAGTAGAATCATACACTAGCGGAGGATATTCACAAAACATAACAATTACAGAAGACAACATATACAATAACGAGAAAGTTACATTTTATGCTATTAATCCAGACGTGTATTCAATACCCGTAGAATCAAGAGTAATAGAAGATATGGGAGAGATAGGCAAGATTCCAAAATACTCAAAAATATACGGAGAAGAATTGCATCCGAACTTTAGAAGATGAAAAAAATAATATTAAAAGAAATAAGCATATTGATGATCTGCTTAATCATAGCTCTGCCTATCTACACAGCAAACGTCTATTCAGTAACAGGAGTTATCAGAAACATGGAGATCAAAGGAGAAAATAATATTCCAAATATGATCTCATCAGATGATGTCATATCTATTATAGTTGAAGCAAGGATATATGCTGAAGACTCGACAATAACTCCAAACATGGTTAAACTAGATGCAAACGGAATGATAGTTCCGTTCAATAAGCAATGCACAAAGCTAGATGATGATTTTTACAAATGTGAACATTCAAAAAATGTTTTTATGCCTGCAAACAAATATGGATTAAAAGTAAAGCTGTATGATTCAGAAGGAACACAGCTAACAGAAGAATTTGATTCATATTATGTAGATGGGTTAGCTCCTGAGATAGATATACAACAGCAACCAGTACAAGAAGGCGATGTAGCAAAACTTAGTTATATAGTGCACGAAAAAGCTTGCGAAGGTACACTATGCCTCAATAAATGCAGCGGCATAAAAAGCATAGAAATCAACGGAAAAGAAGTTGAAGCAGAGTTCGACAAATGCTGGTATCAAGAGGATGCAGAAATTCCTTTAACAAAAGAAGGCAAGCAGACTATAAGCATAATAGCTGTAGACAATCAAGGCCATATAGCAACAAAAACTACAGAAGATATCAAAGTAGATCTTTCTGCACCTAAACTAGATAATCTTGAGTTCAAGATAGGCGATGCTGAAGTAGATTACATTTCAGGGTCTGGAACAAAAGTCAATATGATTGCAGATATAGAGGATAATGAAGAAATAGATACTGATTCTGTACAGGCAGACCTAAGCGAACTGAACGCAGCTTATGCTGGAACAAACTACCAACCTAACAAATATCAAAAAAGTGGCAAAACATACAGGTTTATCTGGGAAGATATTTCTATCAACCCAGGAGAAAAAACACAGATACAGCCCACAATAAAGATAATAGCTAAAGATGATAAAGGCAATAAATTAGACACATCAAAGAAATTCACATTTAGTGTAGACAGCCAAGCACCAGAAACAAATACAATAGGAACAGACAAATGCGATGAAAAATATTGTTACATCAAACCAGGCAAGAATAAGTTCTTAGCTACTATGAAAGAAGCAGGATCAGGTTTTAACCTAGATTATCCAGGGAAAGGCGTTGTATTTGATCTTTCAGAAATACCAGGATTAGAAGAACAAAATTTTGCAAGAGCTAATGACTGCATACAAAAAGGCTCTTTATGGGAATGTTACGGCGGAGCTAATGTCAGCGAGAGTGCAAAGCACCTTGACATGTACAAGATTTATTTAACAGACGCAACAAAAGATGATGTTGGCAATATAATTAAAGGAAAACAAGATGCAATATTAAGAGTAGATAATAAGGATCCCATAATAACCGCAACAAATATTTATGCTATAGGAGAGCAAGGACAAAAACAATATTTTCAGGCAAATGAACATATGACAGTCGAAGCATATATTGAAGACGATACAACTGTTTCGGCTTATGGAAACTTTAGTGAAATAACAGGTAAAAAAGAACCTATCGCTGCCAAATGTTCAGAACAAGTTAATTCTTCACTACATTACTGTATCTGGGAAGAAATTGGGCCATTATCAAGCTTAGGACAGGACAATAAAGCTAACCTAAAATTAACATTCAAAGATATAGTAGATAATTCAATAGAATATGAAAAAGAGATAAGAATACTGGAATCACAGGACGGAACCCCTAATTATTGGTCCATAAGCAACAAAAGATTATTGCCTTCAAAATTAGATAAGCAAACCATTCCATTGACAAACATGCAAGTCTATACAAACTTAGGATTCACTCCTAGCACATCGAACATAAAGATATTAGAAGCGTCATTAGAGGGATGTGAAGGAGACATGGATTACTTTGCAAGCGGCAATAATCCAAGCTTAGTATATGCAGGCGGAAATGATACTTTAGTGAAAATAAATATAAGAAGGCAAGGCATCGCAGAAGATGTCACAAGATTCAAGCTTAACTGCACATTTGGCCTTATTACAGAAGTAAACCAAAGATATGTAACAAACAAAGAATACGAAACAATAGGAATAGAAATTCCTCTGTATAATATGCCTTTAGGTACTATAGATAGTGGAACACAAAGCTTGATAGAAGAAGCAAAAGACAATGGCTTGTACAAACTTGCAGACAAACTTAAATGGATGGAAAAATTACTAGAAATAGCTGACAAAGGCTGCCAGATATATCAAGTGGTAACTACGATAGAACTGGTTTTCGCTATATTCAAACAAGGTATAAGTGCATTGTATAATCCTCCTGAAACACCAAGCATGTTTGCAAGTGTAAACAAAGTATTAAGTAAATTCTGCGAATGGGGCAGCTGTTCTTCAGCAAACACGCATCTAAGTGAAAGATTGTTAGGAATAAGCTATCACGAAACAATAGGACAGGTTAATTGGGACAAATATAATAATTTGATGAAGGATGGCAAAGAAAAACAAGCATTTGAATATGTTAATGAAGTAAGAGGTGTTGCAGAAGAAGGATTCTTTGGAATTAAATTACAGAAAACCCTGGAAGACAGGGGATTCAGCGATGTAGGGATGTGGCCGAAAAATCCAGAAGACAGCTTAGTATTAAGCATATTAACACTATGTCCTGCAGGAATTTCAAGAAATCTAAAAAAATACAGACAGATCAATTGCATGTATATTGACTGCCTTCAGAACAAAGTACCCTATGGAATGCCAGTATCAGCCTGTCAGGATCAGTTTCAATATTTGCAATGCGCATATATATATGGAGAAGCTTTTCAGGTAATACCTTTTGTACATATCTGGAAGAGATTCTCTGGAGAGATTAAAGACTTGTTAAGCGATCCTGTTTCATTAGCATTTGGAAGCTCAGAATACTTCTGCAAAGGCTCAGATACAGGTCCATGCAAGATATTTAAATTAACAAAAAAGATAGGATACATAACACAACAGATAGACAGGATAAAAAGCTTAAGAAACGGCATCACATTAGACATACCGGAAAGCTATGACGCATGCAGCGCAATAGGTGAAGACTAAATGAATAAAAGATTGTTTATCACATTATTGGTAATGGTTTTGGTAGTTGTAAATGTATCCTTAGCAATAGAACCTATTGAATTAACTAATGGAAAAGGCGGAGAACAAGGCACAGGAGAATTTATAATTCCATTCACTCAAGAAGGAGAAGATGCAGGTAGCGCAAGCTATCCAATTTATCTATTAGAATATATGGAAGTTATTAAACTAGATGAGAATAATAATAAATATGTCTATACATCAGATGAAATATCAAATACGTTTGATTTCACAAAAAATTCAATATCAGGCAAAGGAAACACAATAACAAGAGAAGGCAATACCAGATATATTGTCAAAAAAGATGAAAAAAAAACCACTTATACAACAGAAATAAATAATGCAAACAATCTAAAAGGCACAAACCAAGACGGCACTGGAGTCATAATAGTTGACAAAGAATTATTCCAAGATAATGTTCCTAAAGATATAATAGAAAAAGTTAAACTAAACGAAATCAAAAAAGAAGATGATACTACTATCTTATTCGGAACAAAAGAAAAGATAACTAAAAAGGATGGTGGTGAATACATCTACAGCGAAAATGAAAGAAACATTTTAACAGTTTTATCAAACGGCAACAAGAAAATAGCAGATGGCGACGGCTATCAAATATATTCTGAAGAAAAAAAATTTAGTTATGATACTAACAAAGAAGGCACAGAATTTACAGAACTTATTGTCAATGGTATAGAATTAAGCCCAGTAATAATGGAAATTGAAGACTATAAAGATGCGATTGAAGCAGGCAAAGCAGAAAATAAAGATGGCCACATCACAATCAACGAAGACAGAATATATCAAAATCCAAATAAGATTGATGAATTCGCAATAATAAAAGAAACTACTGCAGATATATATCAAAAAAATACAAAAGTTGCAGAAAATGTTGATTCAAAATTAATCGCAGGCATCGACTATTCTTATCTTCCTAGCGTATATGCATTCAAAGAAGAAGGCAACAACATTATAGTTAAATCAGGCGGAAAAAAAGTACAAGAGATATATGTTGATGATGATGGAATCGCAAAAACAAAGCTTGATTTTAACAATAAAGGAGAAGCGCAGACAATAAAATACACTGAAGCAAAGACAGGCAAGATAGTTACTAAAGATATAGCAAGCAATGAAATGTACAAAGAATATACTGATGCTAGCGAAACCCCTTACAGGGATGAATGTATTAATGATGATTGCACAGAATACATAACTTATAACCTACATTCAACTATGCCTGTTAAAATAACATATAATGGAGGGGAAAAAACAATCACAGATCCCAACCATAAATGTGCTACACAAGACACAGCTTGCAAAGAAGCTGTCGCAAAGCTCAAATCAAAAGTAGAGCACAAAAGTATGGGAAACACTATAATGAGCGTATTCAGCGCAGCAGCAGCTGGCAGAAGCCTTTATCACACTATAACAGGCAACAAAGTAAAACAGTTTGATGCTGTTGTTAATTTTTTCAAGACAAATCCTTTAGGACAACTATTCACACTAAACGAAGCATTGTTCTGCAGGTCATATATAGACAGAGCATCAGGCCATGGAACTTTGCTTACGCCTTATGCAGAACACGAAAGGATGTTAGCTACAATAGCTGCTCACGCAGAAGCTGAAGTAACTCAAGTTATGTCGCAATGCACACACGACGACAATTGCTCATATCTTGTAAACAGTAAATGCAATGCAGGAGGATTTTGTGAACAAAACAACAACGCAATGATGGAAAAGCTCTATAAGATAACATTTCTAGTAAACGCACAAACACAAGATATGGACTTCAATATAATATTGAAAGGTCCTTCAAAAACATCAACAATATTCAAATCATATCAACATCTTGAAATGGGAGATAGTTTATCAAGAATGGACAGCGACCCTATAATCGAAAGAAGCCACTATGCTTATACACAAATATGTATAGACGCAAGAGGAAGCGGATTTGAAGAAGGCGAATACTGCAACGCAATAATAAGCACAGAATCAAAAAGAATACTACAAGAACAGCAAACTGTTAACACGATACAATCAGAATCTAATCTAGATCAGAACCCTAATGACCCTTACAATCATGATTGGTGAACAAGATGAAAAAGACATTAAAAAAAGCATTACAGGAAATGAAAAAAAAAGGATTGATAGTATTTGGACTTGATTTACTACATATAATATTGTTTATAGGAATACTGAATATCTTAAGTTTTATTATGTCAACAGAGATAGAAAAACTTCCTTCTGTATCTGATGCAATAAACTCTAGCATAGGTAACAACATAATCAACACATTCATGGCAAAGTTCTATATATATATACTTATAGCGTTGCTTATATCCATACTGAATTGGTCGATAATTAAAGGCATTATATGGACAAGATTGATGAACAAAAAGTTTGACAAAATATTCATAAAAAAGTTCTATATACTTAACTTTATTCTGTTTTTCATAGGAATATTTGTATTTTTTATACTTAATATACTCTTAAGCTTGGTGTCTACATCAGTAGACAAGTTACGATATTATCCTGGCGGAATCCTAGTGATCAGTGCTGTTTACATATTCGTAATAATACCTATAATGATATATCTATTGAACATTATATCTATATTATACATAAAATTTCTTACAAAAAAGAGATACATAGAGGAAACAGCAAACATAGTTTTCAAGAAAGCAAAAAAACTTTACTTGCCATACTTAAGCTTAAGCATAATCTTATTTGCATTAAGTATTATCGCAAAACTATTCATATTCAACAACAAAGCATATACAATTACATCATCTATAGTAATACTATTATTTTTGACATTCAACAAATTTTACATAATAGAGGTTGTTAAAAAAATCAAATAAAATGAGCATTACACTAAAAAAAAGGGGACAGATAACTATTTTCATAATCATAGGTATACTTATGCTTCTAGGCGTAGCTATAGTGCTGTTCATCCAACAATCAACATCACAACTGAAAGAAAAAGCAAGAACTCAGTTGCCGCAAGAGATTATCCCTGTCTATCGATATGTAGAAACATGCATTAAACAAATCAGCGATAAAGATTTAGCGATTCTAGGTCATAACGGAGGCTACATGGAGTTTCCTCTTTTGATATCAAAAGACCCTACCAGCTATATATCAGTACATCCTGAATTTGATACATTAAAAATCCCTTACTGGTGGCACAATGGCCAGAACAGGATACCTAGCAATGAATTTATCAAGAACGAATTAGAGAACAGCATGAACACAAAGCTAAAACTATGCGTAAATAATTTTACTGCATTAGAAAATCAATACAACATTAAACAATTAGATGATATGCAGACAGAAGTCATACTAAGCTATGATGATGTTGTATATGATGTATTATGGCCTTTAGAGATAAGAAGCAAAGATAATACAACAGTATCTAACATAAACAGGTTTACCATAAACAAGAACATAAGATTATCGAAGGTGCTTGAACTGGCAAGAAAGATAATGGAACAGGAAAACAAAGAATCCTGGCTAGAACAACTAACTATAGATTTGATAGCTCTGGACCCTGAAATACCTTATACTAATTTTGAGATAAGATGTAGTCCAAGGATTTGGTTTGTCAAGAAGGTTGAAGATAAGCTAAAACAACTGCTGCAGATGAATATACCTTTGGTAAGAATATCTGATACAAACTATTTGCCTATCCCTGAAGAACAAGAATATGTCAAGAACCATTATATCTTTCATGCTACAGGCGATGATTCCTACCTTAACATGCATGCATCATTAACATTCGACCCTTCATGGGACTTTAATTTCAACGTAAGGCCTAACAACGGCATGATAATGACTTCAGGTACACAGCAAGGCCAAGAGGTAGAAGATGTAATAGATATGTCATGGCTTTGTATGCAAATATATCATTTTACATATGATGTGAAATATCCTGTTATGGTAACTTTAAAGGATGATGAGACAGATGATAACAAAGAATACACTTTCAATTTTGCATTTCCTGTCAACATAAATCATAATATTGCAAATAGGCAGACTTTTTCAACAACATCTTTTGATTTTGAAACTGCTCCAAATTCAGAAGAGTTCTGCAGCGAAAAAACGCAGAACATCAATATACAGACAAAGAATAATGTTACAGGAGGTATGGTGGTAGGAGCTAATGTGTCTTTCGAATGCCTTAAGTTCAAATGCGGATATCAAGGTACAACAGATTACTTGTTCGGCGGAACATATTCTGGTGTTGAACTTATGCTTCCTTTATGCTACGGCGGATTAATACAGGTTGAAGCTCCTGGATATAAGAGAGCAAAAGAAATAATAGATACAGACCTTATGGATGGAAAAACAGAGATAATAGGCTTGACACCTATAAAAAAAATATACAATTATAGCGTAGTCAAACACGACATAGAATACCCTGATCTAGAAACTTACCTAGATTCTGATGAAACAGCTGTAATTATAATAAGCAATCCAAATATGCAGCATACAACATACGGATTTTATCCTCCTGACAAAACAGAAGAGATTATACCTATGACATTATTGGCTGACAAAGACTATACATATTCATTAAAGATATACCTTATGAAAGACGACGAATTCAGTGGAGGTTATATCGGCGAATGGAAACCAAGCAATGCAGGAGTCAAGGATGCTGAAAACATCAAGTTCCATACAGTAAGCACAATAGAACCTATTCCTGACAGCGAGGATTTGACACCATACATGCAAGAGTTTTTTATGAACTTGCCTAAGAATTCAAAAAAGATGCCTGAACCGGAGATAATGACTAAAAGATGAAAAAGACAATATTACAACAATTCAGTATATTTGTAATCTGCTTAATCTTAGCTCTGCCTATAATATCTGCGGAACAACTAAGCATAGAAAATATAAATGCAAATGTGATAGATCATGAAACAGCAGAGATAAAATGGGAGACATCAACAGGTTCAACAAGCAGGGTAGATTATGGGATAGAGGAGCTAGACCAATACAAAACAGACAACAATAAAGTAACAGAACATAAAATTAAACTTTCAAACCTTGAATCTGATACAGAATATAAGTTTCAGGTTCAATCCACAAATTCATCAAGCTATACTCTAATAGATAACAACAGCAATAATTTCTATACATTAAAGACATATCCTAAGTTAGAATTCATAAACATTTCAGCAAATACAACAGACGATTCTGCTGTAATAACCTGGAAAACAAACATAGATACAATAACAGAGATACATTACAGTGCAGATAAGAACAATCTTGAAGTTATTGAAGTAGGAGATTCAAGCACACAAGATCATGAAATAAATATTATTGGACTTGATCCTGGAACAGAGTATTTTTTTCAAATAATAACAGAATACACTGATTCCAACAAAGGCGGATTCAAAACACTAGGCGATAGTGCGGCTACACTTGAATTAGAAATACCTGAATTCTATAATGAAAAATATATGAATATCAGAGGAAAAACACCTGCTTATGCATACGTTGAACTTATTGTGAATGATGATCCAAACAACAGGCGATACACTCCATCAAGCACAAGCGCATCAGGAAAGTTTAGCTTCTCTAATGTAGAGCTTGAACAGGGCAATAATAAACTTAAATTCACTGTTACAACAAAGCACGGAACAGAGAAAGAATACATATACAATACAAAAACAGATTATACCAAACCCATCCTGGATATAGAAACAGACATACCAGAAACAGTAGAACAAGTTGGTTCTATAGAAGTTAAAGGCTATGTAAATGAAAATGTATCTATAATATACTCAAATGTACAACAAACTGTTGATGAAGCTTCCAGAGTTATCACAGGAGTTAGAAAACATTCTGATTCCAAGAGAGCTATAAAAATAATCTGGAACGAAAGCAAACACCCTGATTTTAACTATTATAAAACATACAGAAACGATAAATTCTTTGGCATAGTAAAAAGCGCTCCTGAGTTTGTTGACAGATATATAAATTCAGGCAAGACATACAAATACCAAATCTCTATGGTTGACAGATATTGCAATGAAGGTCCACTGTCAAACCCTTATACTTACACAACAGAACCAGGAGATGTTGAACAGGAGCAGGATAAAAGATACTATCCAGAAAAATGTAAAATATCATACCAATACGCACCTATTCCCGCTCAAGGTGATTTTGAATTAAACTTACCTATAGAAGAGGGCATAAATTACATAACAATAAAAGCTGTGGATAAAGCAGGCAATGAAGACAGTAAACAATACACAATAATAAAAGATACAACAGCTCCTGACATTACAAACATACAACCATCAGAAGCAGCATCAGGTGAATATTTCATATATGAAGGAACCATAGGCAAAGACCTAATTATCGAAGGATATACTGATCCTAGTATACAAGTAAAACTTTACAGGAAAGGCAAAACATCATCCATTACTGAAGTATCTTCAGATGAATCAGGATATTTTAAGATAGAAGGTATCAATATAGAAAAATATGCTCAAGATTTCAGCAACAAACCTTTTCTTCCTACCACACCCGACAGAGTAGATATAGCAAGAGAAGAAGATACCAGAAACGAAATAAGAGATGAAGAGTTTGCTGTTAACCTATACCTTGTCGCCATAGATAAAGCAGGCTTAAAATCACAAAAAAAATCTTTAAATTTCAGAATAGGAACGTGCTGGGCAGGACAGATGGCTTTTGACATTATACCTTTGGCAAAATACCAGGCTCCTACTTTGCTCAATCCAGAAAGGATAGAACAAGGCACAGAGCACATACAATTCCTTCTTAATCTTTCATACTTCGGCAGTGCAACAGACTATCAAATAACAGACATAAGGCTTGATAAAAGATGCAGTGCAACAGATATAGAAAAAGACAAGAGATACAACCTAAGCTGCAAGATATTGCCTGGTTCTCCGGAAATAATAGAATCAAATCCAGACAAGACAAAATGGTTCATACGCTATAGGCTTGACAGCACAGAAATAAGTGAAGGAGACAAAAAACTAAAAGATATGCTGTTAGGCAATGAGATGATATTTCCGTATATAGTATATGTTGATTTTAAAGAGAACGGCGAAACAAGAGGTATGAAGAAATGTATGGACATAGCATATACTATGGATACCAAAATAGATCCAAGAAAAGTTTTACCAGAATGGCTTTTGGAAGGCGGTATTAAAACTACAAATCAAACAATAGAAAAGCTTGACAAGATTCTGCCAAAAATAGAGTCTGCACTGAAAATTTTAGGAGTAGCAACACTCGGAGCATGGATCGCAAAGATAGGAGCAAAAACCTATAGGAAAGTAACATGCAGGATGGAATCCTTAACACCAGAAACAAAATGCCCTAAGCCTGGACACAAAAAGAATGAAGGTGACGAGGATCTACAAGATGATCTAAGCGACAAAGATTTAGATGAAAAATGCAGTGCATGCGCAGCTGCATGGGAAATAGAAAGAAAAGCGCATGAAACTTTCAGATGGGCGGCAGACAGATTCCTTTGTCACAAAACACCTGCAAAATGGACTGAAGAAGCATCTCCTGAAGAGGTTAACCAAGCCATAAAAGAATCTCACGCTTGTATAAACAACGAAAAGATAAGTACAAGAGGATTAATAATTAATTTAGTTCCTCAGCCTCCAGAAGGAAGCGAGAAAATAAACTTCAACAGCCATTATGAATTTGACGGAGCTCATTATGTATACGAAAAAAGCATTGGAAACAATAAATATCTCTTAAGAAAAGTTTATGGTGGAGGAACCATAGGGTCTGCACCAGCACAATTAGAAGTTCTTAAGATAGGAACAACATTATTGCTTGAAGAGGACAATATTCCTGGCTATATCAAATCAAAGATGCTAAAAAAAGATGGAGAAACAACATATAAGCTAAAAGAAGAACCTTTACCATATGCGTTAAGCCAATGCACAGATATGATATCTGAAGGTAAATATATACAGGAAGCAGCGCCAAACGAAAAATATAGTTATAGAGAAGACAAGATAGGATTAACATGCTATAACGAAAACAGATATTATGAAGGTAGGGATCAACCAGCGTGCTTTGGCCAAGACAATGCATTATATAGAGAAAACCTGCACATGCTTACTCCGCAGCAGCACACATCAACATTCCAATGCATGTGTGTATCTGGAATCTATACAAGATTAAAAACATTAAAGAACATAATGCAAGGATTGCATAACTGCTTTTTACAGGTAAAGACAAGTGGAAGAGCAAACACAGGCATTTGCAAAGAAATGTTCAATAATTATATGTGCAGCGCTTTATGGCAAGTGATAAGCTATTTTACAGAAGACTGTACTGCTGAAGACGGCGCAAGCAGCATAGGTGCAGGAGGTTTTGATGGAGCTAAGCTTACCATAACTTCTATGTTTGAAAGTCTAGGTGAAAGTGCAGAAGAACTGCAGAAAGAATATGGAAATGTTGCTCTTGACAACTATCTTGCTGGAGGAACACAAGGTATAATGCGTAAGATTTGTCTAGGATCATTAACAGGAGACTGGGGTCTTGATTTTGAAAGTATAATAGATGGCTCGTATTCAAGTACATTCAACACAGTTGTTGGAGGCTATCCTGCATGGAGAGAATACCTTGGCTATACTCCATACAACGATAAGGCTATGTACGAATACAGAGCAACATGGAATATAGTTCCAGGTTGTGATGTTGACGGTTATAGTGTTGACCTTGTTTGTCCAGACGATAATACAGCCATGGAACAAGGCTTAAGCTGTGAAAAAAGCCTTATGTCTGGAGAAACACATCCATATCAGGGATGCGATTGCTGGACACAAGAAACAATGACAGAGCCATTGGCTATAGGCAGAAGACTAAGCCAAGGAGATTTTGAAGACCAAAGTACATCTAAGATTGTAGAAAGCAGCAACAGGTACAGCCACGTAAGAGTAAAGTTGCATATCAACAATAAAAAGGTTGCAGAACAATGCCTGCCAGAAGGTCATAAGGATGGAGTCTGGTATTTTCCTATAGAAGACAAGACAGCAAGAGATATTGCAACATGCAGGTTTGACCCTTTAGCAGGAAGGTTTGTCTGCGAAGGTACAGAATTATTATGGGATGCAAGAGGCAGCGCACACTTCGTAAATATCAACGAACCTATATCAAAAGAAAAAGCAGAATACTATCCAGGAGACATATTAAAATTCAATGGCGACATTTATGTTAAAGGAGATAAGACACAATGCCTATGGATAGAGAAAAAAACTTCAACAGGAAGCAAAATAGGCTCACCATTAGTGTTCAAGATAAAACACAACGGAACAAAAAATTATGATATTGTAATAGACGATAATCTACAATTGACAGGAGCAACAGGCGTATCTTTCCAGCAACAGGTTGCTCCAGAAGGCTGGCAAAAAGAATTAAGCTATGAACTGATAAGCCACAACAACCAAAATACAGTGCAGTTTGAATTTACATTGCTTGATACAAACAATGATCAAAAAATAACAACATACAATGTTAACGGAAAATATGATCAGATTAAGATAGGCAATGGCTATGCAAAAAATATCACTGGCGCAATAATAGAAAGCAACGGAATAAAATTCAAGTTAAACACTATGCAGATGCCATACATTGTAAAGAACAATAAAAGAGAATATGCAAAACAATTGACATACAATGTTGTTGCTTTACCTTCAAAACCAGGAGAGCAGGAAAAAGAGATGAAAATACATCTTGAGTTAAGGCATGCATTAGACGGAACAGATAATTGCATAGATAGCACAGCAGCAGACCAGATAAGGAATGACCAATTACTTTGGCAGAAAGACATTCCTATCAAGATAGGCATACGACCCAAAGTTTCTCCTGAAACAGATTCATGCCCAAGCGACAGCACTTATTTACATCAAACATGCATCTGCGGCGGAACAAGCATAAATTGCGGCGACAATACAAGAGGACATTATTGTTACGACGGAAAATGCCATATGACTGAGAAATGCAGCATTGGCGAAGAACTAAGCAACCCTTGCGTATGCGCATCTGGCAAAACAGAACAATTGGGAGGAAATGGATGCGATGGAGAGGGTAAAGAATATTGCTGTATAACAGATTCAGAAGGAGAAAAGACATATGGATGCAGTGATGACCCTTGTGAACAATTTCAAGAACAGGAAGAAGCTGAAGAACAGCAGCAAGCGCAAGAAGCGACATCAGGAAGAACAAAAAAGATAACAGTTGATGTTTTAAGAACTAGTTGGTATGATATTATACCAGAAGGTACAATAAAATATTGGTGGGATTTTAGTTCAAAAAATTTTAAAACAAATGATGATGAAGTAACAGGATCTTTCAATAATGCAATCATCCAAGTACTAAACGTTAAAAATCCAAAAACTTGTGCTGATTTCAAGACAGATCTTGCAGAAGAGATTTATGCATCAATAAAATCATACGGATACAGCATAAAAATATCAATAGAAGAAGGAACTGAGAAAGAGTTCACAAAAGGAAGTGATGAAAGTAAACTAAAAGAATTCATAAACCAAAAAATAAATTGTAAAACAAAATACTCTTAATTAACTACATCAAGCCAAAGTATGACACATACCCCGAATATGGAACCTTAATCAACCAAAACCAATATAAATCACCCCTTATTTTCTTATTCTATGACAATCTTAACAGACGAGGAAAAGAGGCTTATTGATGAAGGCAAGATAAGCTATACAGAACTTATCAGACAAAGGGCAAACAATCCAGAGAACAAGCACAATGTTGACCTGAATGCTTTGGACGAAGTAAAACAAAAGATTAGAGAAGCAAACATAAGATACAAAGACGCAATACAAAAGAACAAAGATCTCTACAAAGAGCTTGAAGAAAGCAGAAAAGCTAAAGAAATTTGTAGAAATGAAATTGCGCAGCTTAGGATTGAAAAAAAGAAGATAATGGGAATAGATGAAACTGAACAAAATCCTGAAGTCTAAAGACAAAACAATCAAGCTAATATTCCAGCTAGATAATAATATTTTTATTGAATCAGTCATACTTTTTCTAAAAAACAAAATAACATTATGCATTTCATCGCAAGCAGGGTGTAAATTTAAATGCACATTCTGCAAGACTGGAGAATTAGGATTTAAGAGAGATTTGACAAAAGACGAAATTCTAAAGCAATATATTAAGGCTAAAAAAATAATAAAACAAGAACCAACAGCAATAGTATTCATGGGCATGGGTGAGCCATTGGACAACTACACAAATGTTGTTGCTGCAATAAATGAACTGAATAAAAAATATAAATTCAGCCAAAAGAAGATTACAGTATCAACTTGCGGAATTCCAGATAAAATGATGCAATTAAGCAAAGACACAAAAACAAGATTAGCTATTTCTTTAAACGCAACTAACAACGCAACAAGAAACAAATTGATGCCGATAAACAGAAAACATCCTATAGAAAAAATAATAACTGCACTAAAACAAATACCAAACAGCAGACACAGACCAATAATGATTGAATATGTTTTAATTCAAGGAATAAACGACAAAATTGAAGATATCAATAAAATCGCAGAATTATTCAAAGGGATGAATATCCTTGTAAACCTAATCCCTTACAACAAACATGACAAATGCGATTATAAAAGCACAGACATGCATAAAATAAAAGAAATAAAACAAAAATTAATGCAAAAAGGAATAAAGACCTTCATAAGAGAAAATAAAGGCGATGATATTCTTGCAGCATGCGGAACATTAGGCTAACGCCAGACAACCTCTACCTCATCTGTTCTTTCATAAGGATTTATTTTAGAATCTTCTAGCTTTGTAACAACACCTGCCTTATTCATAATTATCCCAGTCCATGCAATCATTGCAGCGTTATCAATATTAAACTCATTAGGCAATACAAAATACTTTGCATCCCTTTCTTTGCACATTATATGCGCCATCTCTTGCAACCTTTTGTTGCAAGCTACTCCACCGCCAAGCAACAGCTCTTTCTTATCGCAATGCGCCATCGCTCTTTCACTGATCTCCATAAGCATAGCAAACACATACTCCTGCAAAGAATAGCATAAATCTTCCTTACTATACTTGCCTGAATTCCACTTCTGTTTAAGATTAGTAAGTACTCCACCAAGATTAAAGTCCATCCCTTTAACTGTATAAGGCAGCTCAATAAGGTTCTTGCTTTTTTTAGCCAACTCCTCTACTTTAGGCCCGCCTGGAAAACCTAATCCTATATGCCTTGCAAATGAATCTAAGAAATTGCCAACACCTATATCTAAAGTTTCACCGAATATTCTATACTTGCCTGCATCATAAGCAATAACTTGAGTGTTAACACCAGATACATAAAGCAAAACAGGATCTTTTGAATCTGTTAACATATTTCCTATTTCCAAGTGAGCTATGCAATGATTAACTCCGACAATAGGAATATTAAATTTCAAACTAAGATATCTAGCAATAAAACTGCCTATACGCAAAGCATGCCCTTGTCCAGGCGATTGAGAAAAAGCGATAAGATTAACATCTTTCAAACTTATTCCTGCTTTATCCAAAGCTTTCTGCATTATTTCTTTGCAAACTTCAATATGATGATTAGCAACTTTTGCAGGTATCATCCCTCCTTTTTCTGTAGTATACAAAGAACGTTCATTAGCTAGAACTTTCTTATCATCTGTTACTATAGCTATACCAAAAGTATGCGCAGTTGATTCTATCCCTAAACATATCATATATCTCATCATTAAGACCTTATTTTTAAATCTTACCATACTTTGAATTTTAAAAAGATTCAAATTAATCTTTAAACCAAAGATTATCAATAAATTTTTAAACCACCTGCTTTTTTCTATTTTTTATGGACTTTAACGAATTCATCAAAAGTGTGAAGGATAATAATCCTAGAGCTGATTCTGAACTTATCAGAAAAGCGTTTAATTTTGCCAAAGATGCTCATAAAGGCCAAAAGCGTATTTCTGGAGAAGATTATTTTATGCATCCTTTAGGTGTTGCAGAAATACTAATAAGATTAAAAGCAGATACAGCTACAATATGCACTGCATTATTGCATGATGTTGTTGAAGATACCTTAGTAAAGATAGATAAAATTGAGACCGAATTCGGAGGAGAAGTTGCTGGCTTGGTTCAAGGACTGACAAAGATAGACAAGATGAGATTCTTCAAAAAAGAAGAATACAAAGCTGAAAACTTCAGAAAGATATTACTTGCAGCTTCTAAGGATATCAGAATAATGCTCATAAAATTAGCTGACAGATTACATAACATGCGTACATTAAAGCATCTAAGACCAGACAAACAAAAAAGGATCGCTGAGGAAACCATGCATATCTATGCCCCTATAGCTCACAAACTAGGAGTTGGTTACATAAAAGGAGAACTAGAAGATTTAAGTTTAAGATACCTTGAGCCAAAAGTTTATCAATACCTTAAAGCAAGAATATCTGAAAAAAGAGGAGAAAGAGAAAAAAAAACACAGGAAATAATAGAAGAAGTCAAGAAAACACTAAAAGAAAGCCATATTCCTGCAGATGTTGCAGGAAGAGCAAAATTCTTCTATAGCATATATAATAAGATGAAGAAGGATAAGAAAACATTTGATGATATCTTTGACCTTATCGCAATAAGGATAATCACAGATAATATAACTAACTGCTACTCTGCACTAGATATACTCCATAACAAATGGAAACCTGTTGAAAAAAGATTTAAGGATTTTATCAAGAATCCAAAGCCTAACGGCTACCAATCCCTGCATACAACAGTAGAAGGGCCTTACAACAAACTATTGGAAATACAGATAAGAACCAAAGAGATGCATGATTATGCTGAAGAAGGTGTAGCAGCACACTGGAAATATAAAGGCACTGAAAGAGACAAAAAATTCGAACAAAAAATACGCTGGATCAAGCAGCTGCTTGAATGGAGAAGAACAAACAAGGATGCACAAGACATAATTGAAGATTTAAGCCTAGACTTATTTGCAAATGAGATTATTGTGTTTACACCAAAAGGAGATCCTATATCTTTACCTGAAAAATCTACACCTGTAGATTTTGCATATGAAGTGCATACCAACTTAGGTGAAAAATGCAGCAAAGCAAAAGTAAACAATAACATTGTACCTTTGGACCATAAGCTTGAATCAGGCGATGTTGTGGATATTATTACACAAAAAAATGCTAAACCTAACAGACAATGGCTAAATTTCGTAAAAGGCAGCATGGCAAAATCAAAGATTAGACAGGCATTGAACATACAATTTGACAAACCTAAAAAAAGCTTTAGTGCAGATGAAGAAAGACAAATAATATTAGCTGATCAAATAGAAATAATTGAAGGCAAAAAAGCACCTATAAAAATCTCGAAATGCTGTTATCCAAAACCAGGTGACAAGATATTAGGATTCTATACAAAAGACAAGAAAATAACTGTGCATAAAAAAGGGTGTCCTAATATCCATAGTTTAAACCAATCTAAAACTGCTAAGCTAAAATGGAAAATTCTGGAAGATAAATATGAAAAAGAACTGATAATAGTTGCAAACGACGCACCTGGATTCATAAGAGAGGCTTTGAACACCATAACAACAGCAAGGATAATAATAAAAGCTATAAACACAAGAAGCAGCAAAGGCCATATTATTTTGCAAATCAAGCTGCATTCGACAGATGAAGACAGACTAAAAGACTTGACAAAAAAAATAAGAAAATTTAAAGAAGTTCTGGATGTAAGAATAGAAAAATAATTTTTGGGATTTCAAATAATAAAATGGCACATATATATCTCGATAATTTTTTGTGAATTTTCAGAAGTGTTTTTTAACAAAAAATAATATCTACTATGTAATAATAAGTTAAATTTATATATAATCATTGGGAGAAAAATCACACAATGGCAAAATACAAAACAAAAAGCATAATATTAGGACGAAAAAAGAGAAAAGGAGAATACTATCCTTGTTTTGTGAATCTATTCAGTGACAACGACCCGCATCTAAGCAAAGAAGTACCGGACCAGTTTCTGGATTACGAAAAAGTAGGAAAAGTAGATATCAAAGGATTAAATGTAATATATTTGCCAGCAGGCAATGACATAGTTATAAACAACCTTACAGAGATATCTATAACACAAAAAAACAGTACATTGATGGTTAAAGGAAAACAAAAATAATCTTGTTTTTATTTATTTTTATTAAACAGTTTATTTATTAGTCTTTTAAAACTAATATTATTTCTTCTTTATATAGAACTTCATTATAAGAAACACCGTAAGTATCAATCCCCAGAATGATAATGCGCTAATCTTTTGCAATCCAAAAAGTATCATATTTACAACAAGCAATACTATAAGAATAATCGACAATGTTTTCTTTTCATCAAATAACATAACAAGTAAAAAACAGACATAGTATTTAAAATATGCCTTTAATGATTATAGATCAATACTCATCAAAAATTCTCTTAGTTCCTTAGGCCATACATTTGAAAGCTTTCTATCTGACATCAATTCTTTGAAATACTTCAAAAATTTCTTACCAAATCCTTCCCTATGACCTTCTATAAGCCTTTCAAAATCATAAAATATCTCTGGTTGCATCTCCAGCTTTTTCTGAACCTTAAGCATCTGATCAACAAGTAATTTCGTCGTAACCTCTTTCTCCTGCTGATAATGATCTTCTATATCCTCATCCCATACCTTTCTATAATCTATAACATCATATGCTTTTTTCAGGATAAATTCTGCCAGATCCTTGCTCCAGAAATTTCTTATCACAGCTTCATGCTTCTTTATGCTGTCAGCAACATCTGTATCCATATCTTTCTTATTTTTTATTACCCTTAATAGATCAAGCTTAACATCCAATGGTATTTTTTTCTCGATATCCAATTCCCTTACCATCCTCAATTTCTTTGCAGATAATTTCTGTATAGCTTCCATCTCCATCTCATAGCTGTCTACTACATCCTCGCTTTTAACAGACGGCAAAGAAAATTCTATATCTTCTTTTTTCTTTCCTTTCTGCAGTGCAATCTTTGCTATGACAAGAGAATGCATCCTTCTCAAGAATTCTATCTTATCTTCTATTTTCATTATATCAGTATAAGAATCAGCTATCAACTTAAACGCAAAAGGCGATGGTATCTGTGTTGTCGCTTCCTTGATCTGCGCTTTGCCTTGCTCAATCCTTGACAAGACTTTCTTAGCATTATCTATATCCATAAGATCTTCCAAAACCTCTCTTTTCGCTTCCTTAAGTATTGTGAAATTTTCGTCTATCCTCCTTAATGCATGCATCAACAGCATCGAGCTAACCTGAGCTCTACCCACTGTCTTTTTCCTACCCATATAGAATCTCAATATCATCAATGCTCTTGCTGCACAGTGCCTGAATCTTCTTTTGAACACTTCAGTCTTGTCTATAGCAAGGTTCATCACACCAACTAACTCTTCAGACTTAAGCATCTTAAATTCCTTCAAAGCATTTAATTTTTTCTCACTTGCAACATAGAATCCGTTGTCATTTATTCCTATCTCCACATTGAGTTTCTGAGTTCTAGCAATAGCATAAGCTACAGCTCTTGACAAACAGTCATTGACTCTTCTGCCGAACATGGTCTGGAATATTACATAATACCTATTATTATCTGAGTAGTTCTCAATAACAATCTTCTTATCAGAAGCAATATCATCGATATAATCATATTGTTCTCTTAGATAATTAAATATTGCTTTCGCAGCTTTTGAATCAACATAAAGATAATCGTTGATAAACTTCATAATCTCTTTTTTTGGCTTTTTATGCTTGAACTTATCTTCTATAAGCCGCCTAAATCGTCCTATATCATTAGCAAGGTCAAAGCTTAATGGCAGCATCTCGCTTACCCAATGAGGAACAGTAGGAGGTCTGCCAACACTTACACTAACTTGCGCAACCATCCCTCTCGAATGTTTAAAGATATAGGTATTACCTCCAAGAACAAAAACATCTCCTGGCCTTAGCTTTTCCAAAAAACCTTCACCTATTACTCCTATAATCCTATCTCCAATCTTTACTTTAATACCTGTTTGGTCAGGGATTGTGCCAATGTTTGTCATATAGATGACACGAGTCATCTTTCCTCTTCTTCTTATCTCTCCAGTATCTCTGTTATAATATATCTTTCCATATACATGCCTTGCTTCTAAGCTAGAAAATTCTCCTGCAAGAAATTCTATAGTCTGTAAAAAATCATCATAAGGCAATCCATGATAACAATAGCTTTTCTTAACCATCTCATATAATTCCATTATATTCATAGATCCAGATAATATTATCCCTAGTATCTGTTGTGCTAGAACATCTAAACATAAAGTAGGTATATGGATCTTATCTATCTTCTTCTCCATAGCGTTCTTCAACAAGCAAGCACATTCCACAAGATCATCTCTATCCAAAACAATGATCCTTCCTTTTGTTATTGCATGTAATTTATGTCCGCTTCTGCCAACTCTTTGCAATGCTCTAGCTACTGATTTAGGAGAACCAAGCAGCAAAACAAGATCTATGTACCCTATATCTATACCTAATTCTAAACTAGTTGAACAAACAACACACTTCAATTTTCCATCTTTAAGCGCCTGCTCTGTCTCTTGCCTATGTTCCTTAGATAAAGATCCATGATGCGCTGCAATATTAAGATTATTATAGTTTTTGGGAAACTTATGCTTTAAGTTATCAACAACACGTTCAGTTGCTGCTCTTGTATTAGTAAATATTAACGTCGTCTTATTCTTCTGAACCAACTTATCTATCAGCTTATACATCTTATAATGCATAACTTCGTGAGGAGTATTTATCAGATCATCTACAGGTGAAAGAACCTTTATATCTAGTTCTTTGATAAATTGTACATCCACTATCTTACAAGGTCTTAATCCTCTATTTTCATAACCTACTAAAAATTTTGCTATTTCATCTAATGGAGCGACTGTTGCACTCAACCCTATCCTAGTCATATGACTACTTAATTTATCCAATCTTTCTATGCTTAAACTAAGATGGACGCCCCTTTTTCCGTCAGCTAATGCGTGTATTTCATCAATGATTATCCAAGACACATCTTTTAGATGTTCAGAAAACTTAGGACTAGTAAGCATTATAGCCAAAGATTCAGGAGTGGTAATCAAGATATGAGGAGGTTTTTTCAGCATCTGCGCTTTTTCTTTCTGTGTTGTATCTCCAGTTCTTACTCCAACACGAATACCTAATTCTTTTCCATATAATTCTTCAATTTCTTTCAATGGTTCTAATAAGTTCCGAGATATATCATTATTCAATGCCTTCAATGGAGAAACATATACGCAATATACCTTATTTTCCAGTATTCCTTTATCTGCACTATCAACCAATTCATTCAGTATGCTTAAGAAGCCAGTCAATGTTTTGGTTGCACCAGTAGGAGCTGAAACTAGAATATTCTGCCTTTGGTGTATCTCCATAACACCATATAACTGCGGAAGCGAGAAATTCTTGAACTTTCTGAAGAACCACTTAGCAACTACAGGATGCAGAATCTTTTTTATTTTCTTTTCTGTATCTGGCTTTTTTTTGTAATTTATCATCAAATGATTTATCTTAAGCATATTTATAAAGATTATGCTAGAACATATATTTATTATAATGAATAATTAAACACAACAATAAATTTAAAAAAGAACGTAAACACACGTATCGGGTGTTAATATGTTATTATCAAAAAGTTTTTTTTTCAAAGCAAAGCACAAGCTGCAAGATGCAGAAGGCCAACCATTACACGAACATAACTACAAATTGATGGTCGAAGTTGAAAGTAAAGTTAATGACATAGGAATGATCATCGACACAAGAACATTAACAAATACTGTTGAGAAAACAATTATAGCGCAATTAAAGGGTGCATTTCTGAACGATTATATGAAGCAGCCTACTTTAGAAAACATTGCAGTATGGATCTGGAAAGAATTAAAACCATATGTAAAGAAGATGAAAAGAATAAGATTGTTCGAAAACCCTACTTTGTTTGTTGAATATGACGGGAAAGGAAAATAGATTAACTCTCTATATTATCTATCATTTTTTCATAAACTTTAAACATTGTTGCAGTATATTCTTTTAAGGTTGATCTCTGACTTAATCCTAGTTCTGTTTTAACATCAGTATCAGATTTGCCATTATAACCAAGTTTTTCTTTTAAAATAGATATAGAATGCGTATATTGAAAAGGAAGTTCTGTTGAATCAAGTAAAACATCGTCTTCTTTTTCTAAATATTTATACAACCTATCCACTTTTCTCTCCAAAATCTGCATATCAAAACCAGGATCAGATTTCATAAGTTCCATATGATTATATCTATATATAAACCTAGTTTGCACTACTTTATCTTTATTATCTTGAATGTCAGAATATTTTACTTCTTGATTACCTGCATACAAATTAGCAGTCAATACACCAATTCCTGCCATCATCATTAATTTCTTAAACATTTTATATTAAGTTAAATATTAAGAATATTTAAAATTAACGTTTTTTAATAACTAATCAGTGATTAAATAGAACATTAAATCACATAAACAAAGATTAAACCCGTAACATTTAAATATGCAAGTATTTTTTGATTTATAGATTAAAATAAGGCCAAATAAGGGTGATTATTAAATGAGAAAGTATTTTAACGTTAATCCAACGAAACTAATCGAAAGAACAGCTCAAGAGCTTGAAAAGCTAGAGCAAATCAAGCCAGAAGAATGGGCAAGCTTTGTAAAGACAGGAACAAATAGGCAAAGACCTCCTGTTCAAGAAAATTGGTGGTATTTAAGAGCAGCAGCAGTACTTAGAAAAGTCATGAAATTAGGTCCGATTGGAACTGAAAAACTAAGGACAAAATACGGTGGAAGCAAAAATAGAGGCTTTAAACCAGAACAATTCAGAAAAGCATCAGGCAATATAATAAGAAAAATCCTACAACAATTAGAAGCAGCAAACCTTATAAAAAAAAAAGAGAAAGGCGCACATAAAGGAAGAGTGATCACAAAAGAAGGAAAAGAATTGTTAGACAAAGCAGCTAATGAAGTATTACAAAAATAAGGTGATTCATAATGGCTAGATACAAACATTTAAGCAGAAAACTCAGACTTATCAAATTAGGCAAAAGGACAAGATGGGCCCCATTCTGGACAGTGCCTAAAAAATACGGTAAAACAAGAAAGATACATCCAGGCAGACATACAACTGTAAAAAGATCATGGAGAAGGACTAAAACCAAAGCATAGGTGAATCACAAATGGCAATAGAAAGAACTTACAACATTCCTTTAAGAAAAGAGTGGCTAAAAAGCCCAAAATATAAAAGAGCTAAAAAAGCGACTAAAGCACTTAAACAGTTTTTAATGAAAAACATGAAAAGTGAAAACATAAATATAGGCAAGAATCTTAACGAAGCTATTTGGAGCAAAGGTATAAAATCCCCTCCTCATCATGTCAAGGTAAATGTATTGAAAGAGGATGACGGAAAAGTATACGCTGAGCTTGAAGGGTTTGATATAGTCAAAACAGAAGTTAAGGAAAAGAAAGAAGAGCCAAAGAATAAAACTGATGAGATAAAACAGAAGCTGGCAGATCTTAAGAAAAAGAGTAGCAAGAAGAAACCAGAAGAGAAAAAAACAGAAGAATTGAAAAAAACAGAAGCCAGCGAACTGGAAAAAGCAGCAGGTTTTGAGGAAAAAGCTAAAGAAGAGCCAAAGAAAGATAATCTTAATGCAGAAGAAAAAAAAGAAGAACCTCCTCAAAAAGAGACAACTAAAGAAGAAGTAAAAGAAAAACCTGAAATTAAGGAAGATAAAACAGAAGATAAAGAAGAACCAAAAAAAGAAGCTTCTAAACCTGAAATTAAGGAAGATAAAACAGAAGATAAAGAAGAACCAAAAAAAGAAGCTTCTAAACCTGAACTTAAGGAAGATAAAACAGAACATAAAGAAGAACCAAAAAAGGAAGCTTCTACAGTTTCAGAAGATGACAAAAAAGCAGCTATGGAAGAACAAGTAGAAATTCCTAAAAAATAATCTGTTTTTTTTACTTATTCTTTATTTATTTTCTAAAAAATCAAAGGACTCCTAATACACTAATCAGCATAAGTAAATAACATATTAATAAAAAAATAGCATCAACAGATTATTCTTTAGATTATATTTAATAAAGCGAAAGAGTCTTTTAAGATAGCAAAAATTAGTTCCAGTATGAAAACGCAGTCAATACCAACACTACTTTTAAAAATCAAATTATTAAAAAAAGAGTTGAAATCGATGGTTAACAGAGTTATATAACAAACCAGAACTGCCATTATTAGTCCTTTACGTAATATCTAGTACAATTTCATATATGCAGAGAACTTTGCATAATTGCTGTTTAGCTTAGCTTTTTAGATTAATTGCACATT
>CAYSVS010000008.1:33849-35384 GCA_964434475.1 uncultured Methanosarcinales archaeon | reverse complement strand
TGTACTGGAGAATATAGATGCGATGATTTCAAGAATTATTAGCTATGCACATACATTCATCCAAAACATTTATAAATACTTTATAGATTCTAGACTATATTAATGAAAATAGTCTTAGATACAAATTTCCTACTTATACCATATCAATTCAATGTTGATATTTTTGAGGAAATTCGCAGGATATGCAATTTTAAGTACAGGCTTTATATTGTTGATAAGACAATAGATGAGCTGGAAAAGCTTGTTGAAAAAGAGAGGGGCAAAGACAAGGATGCTGCAAAATTGGCAATGTCTTTGATAAAACATAAAGATATAAAAATAATCCCTACAGATGATAATAAGATTGTTGATGATCTGATAGTGGATATCGCAGAAGAAGAAGAAATAATAGTCGCTACAAACGATAAGGAATTAAAAGAAAAGCTTAAACAGAAAAACATAAGATTGATAATACTAAGACAAAAAAAATACCTTAA
Organism: uncultured Methanosarcinales archaeon; assembly: GCA_964434475.1. GTDB lineage: Archaea > Nanobdellota > Nanobdellia > Woesearchaeales > CAYSVS01 > CAYSVS01. The sequence goes on along the minus strand of CAYSVS010000008.1, from coordinate 34,908 downwards.
ATTGCTTTAGGAGGAAAAGAATATGTTTTATAGAACTGAAGTTAAGGATCATATAAGAGTGCCGCCTGAGTTGTTTGGTCTGACAAAGGAAAAGGCAATAATCAAAAGGATAAAGAAAGATTATGAAGGCTATATATCTAAAGATTTAGGTATAGTCATCGATATAGACAAAATCAATGATATTCAGGAAGGTATAATCATTCCAGGAGATGGAGCAGCTTATTACGAGACTAACTTTGAACTGTTGACATTCAAGCCTGATTTGCAGGAGATATGTATAGGAAAGATAAAAGATATAGCTGATTTCGGAGCTTTCTTAAGTTTAGGTCCTATAGAAGGTATGATTCATGTCTCCCAGACTATGGATGATTTTGTCAGTTTTTCAAAAGACAAGGCATTGTTAGGAAAAGACACAAAAAGAAACCTAAAGGTTGGCGATAAATGTAGAGCAAGAATAATAGCTGTAAGCTATAAAGACTTGACAAACCCAAAATTCGGTTTAACTATGAGACAAGCAGGATTAGGAAAGCTTGAATGGATTGATGAAGATCTCAATAAATCAAAAGAAAAGAAGAAAAAATAGGTTGAATCAAAATGAAAAAGAAAGCATGTAAAAAGTGTAAAATCTTTGTTGACGGAAACGAATGCCCTATATGCAAAGGCAATACTTTTGCGACGACATGGCAGGGAAGAATACACATATTGGATCCTGTTAAGTCAGACATTGCAGAAAGGATGGATATAACCGTTAAAGGAGAATATGCTATCAAAGTAAGGTGAGTGTTATGGATATGAATGTTTTAAAAGAAAGAGATACTCCGCTTTTATCAAGAAAAAGAATTACTCTTGAATTGGATTATGAAGGTGCAACGCCCTCAAAAGAAAAGATTATTGCAAAGTTGGCTAAAAAAACAAATGTCAAAGAGAATCTTATAGAGATAAGGCATATATATAATAGGTTTGGAAAAACCAAGGCTAAGGTTATTGCACATATTTATCAAGACGAGACTATTATGAAAAAGATTATCAAGCTTGGCAAGAAAGCTAAAGAAAAGATAA
>CAYSVS010000008.1:0-33749 GCA_964434475.1 uncultured Methanosarcinales archaeon | reverse complement strand
AGAAACAGGAAGAAGAGAAGAAACAGGAAGAAGAGAAGAAACAGGAAGAAGAGAAGAAACAGGAAGAAGAGAAAAAGGATGCAGAGTCTAACAAAGAGTCAGAAACTGAAGAGAAAAAGGAAGAATCTTCTGCAGAAGAAAAAGAAGAGTCTAAAGAAGAAAAATCTGAATGAGCGGTGATCAATTATGGCAGACAAAAAAGATAAAGCAAAAGACGTTAAGAAAAAAAGGACAAGCGCCAAGTGGAAGAATTACGAATCAGGAAAAGCAAAGAACAAATTTTGTCCAAAATGTGGAACAGGTGTCTTTATGGCAGAACATAAGGATAGATTAACCTGCGGTAAGTGCGGTTATACTGAGTTTAAGAAATGATTTTTTATTCTGTCTGATTTTATTTATTCTATAATTTATTTTATATTAATCACTGCTAGTGTAGCATCGTCTGTATATCTGCCTGCATTTTCTCTAGAATCTTTGATAATATTTCCTATTTCATAGGCTGTTTTTTTGTTTGAATCTTTTAAAAGATGGGTAAGTGTTTTTTTATCAAAATCCCAATTATATGCTCCTGTAATCCTATCTTTTATGTCGCACACACCATCTGTATATAATATCAATTTATCGTCTGTTCCTACATCTATACTTTCAGTTATATTTTCAAGATCATCGATCATATAAATAGGGTATCCTGTAGGTCCTAGTTCTTTTACTGTATTTCCTTTTTTAATAAAGAAATTTTGTCCTTTTGCAGAATATTCTATTTTCTTTTTATTAGGATCGTATATACAGATTACAGATGTCAGATATCTTGATGAATATTTTGGAAAAAGATTTAATTTATTGAGCATTTTCATAATATTTCCTGGTTTATATCTCTTATTTACAAGTTTCTTAGCCCTGTCATTTATTTCTCTTGAAGCTATCTTGGCTAATGGGCCTTTTCCTGATGCATCTGTAATATGAAACATTATTTTACCGTTGTCTAGGTATGTTATATCTAAAGCGTCGCCTTTTGCTCCTTTTATATAATCTCTTTCAAAAGTATATAATTGAATATCTTTGTTTTCTTCTGTCGTTATCTTATATTCAGGACCATCTAGTATGGCTTTTAGTATGATTTGTGTTTGGTCAGCTATAAATTCTTTTAGTTCTGGGCTTGTCCTTGAAATATTTGCTATTTTATTAGCATATTTGTTTAGATTGTTGTAGTATTCGACCTTTTTTCTTAAGTCTTCCATGGTTTTTTTGTTATTTTTCCCTATGTTATTTCTTGCGTTATCAAAATTTTTGTTGACTATGTCTAGTTTTTGTCTTAAATAAGGCCATAATTTTGAAAGATCTTTTTCTTTAATTAACTCTTTTTCAATTTCAGGTATTTCAAGTAAGCAAGTCAAACTACTATCTAATCCTTCTAATGTTTTATAGTTTTTTTTTAAAAATCTTTTTCTTAAGTCCATGTAGTTATTAAAGTACTTATACTTTATAAAACTTTCTATTTTTTATCACTATTAAGGAGTATCAAATACTCTGTAGTGTTTTTGAGTTCAGAAATAGATCTTTTGCCTTTATCTATCAATTCTTTTTGTTGATAATGTTTTTTGATACAGATTCTTAAATATGGTTGATTATTATGAGAAATATTGGAAATAAATTCATTTTTATCATGGTCAGGACCTTTATGGTCTGCCATCAGCACATATATGTCTGAGATTCTCTGGTCAAATAATCCTCCATCTATATCTATTTTATTTCCATGTATATCAAAACCAAAAATATACTGGTTTGGCTGTGTTTTAATCGTAGGATATTCTGAATATTTGTTCCAAGATATTTTCACATAGTCTGTTATCTTTCCTTTTTCATATGACTTTGCTAATTTTTCTAATAAGTTAGAATTTTCTTTATTTAAAAGTTCTTCATTATCTTCAGATTGTGTTTTATAGAAACATACTATATTGTCTAAGCTGAAATTAGCTATATCGCCGAAAAGTTCAATTCTAAAATTATCGTTCCCCCACACATTAACCACTAATCTGTAATTAATGATATATATTTAAAAATCTTGCGTAAATCGTCACTCTTAAAGTTGTCTAGAAACAGTGATTACTTTTTCTTTCTTTGAAATACTAGCAGGTCTTCTGTTGTGAGTTTGATGCCTTTTTTTATCTTTTCTTCAACATCTATCTGTTTTTCTTTTAGTTTCTTTTCTAAGTTTTTCCTGGCTTTTTTCTTTTTTTTCTGTTTTATACCTTCTGATTTTTCTCTTAATTTATTTAGTTCTATAAGTTTTTCCTGAAGTTTGTTGTTAACTTCGCTGAATTTCCTTTTACGTTCTATGAATGTCTCAAAGGCTTTTTTTTCTTCTTCCTTGATATTGTCAAGATCTTTTGAAGCTCCCAGCATCTCTTCATGTTTTGATTGGCTCTCTTTAGCTTTGTTCTGTACGCCTTTATGTGTTTCTTCTGCCTTTTTCTTAAGTTCTTTAATCTCTTTTGATATTTCGTGTGATTTTTCAAAAATTTTGCTGACATTCTCGAGCTCTTTATACTGTTTTTTTAGCTGTTTTATTTTATCCATAATATTTTTTTCTGCTTTGAAAGACATAGGCTCTGTTTCAATCTTGAATTCAAGTTTATCTATCTCCTCTTTTATTTTTGAAGGATCTTTTTTTATTTTGTATTTATCCAGAATGCTTTTTTTCTCTTCTTGAATTATTTTAGCTTTTTCTATTTTTTCTCTTATATTTTTGTTCATATCATCCCTTTCTTTCTTATTTTTCTTGACATCTTTGGTAAGCATATTTCTTTTGCTTTTGCTGCCTTTGAGTTCCTTGATAAGAGATGCTATCTGTTTATTCAGCTCTTCCTTTTTTTTGAACCATTTTTCTTTTTGCTCATTTATAGCGTTAAGTTCTGTTCTGAGTTCGCTAACTTCTTTTCTTTTTTGAGCAAGTTTATCGATCTGATTTTTTTTATCTTCTTTTTTTGACACTTTATTTTCTTGTTCAGAATCTTTTCTTTTAATTTCAACTTGTTTGTTATCTTCAACAGAAATAGAACTACTCGAATCTTTGATTTCTTCTTTTGTTACTTTATCTTCAGCATTTTTGTCCATTCTTAACACGTATATTGTTAATAAAAAAATAAAAAAAATTAGCCAAACAAAGCTCCTAGCCCTGCTGCTGCCTGAGTATCATCTTTTTTCTTTTCTTCTTTCTTTTCTTCTTTTTTCTCTTCAGCAGGTGCTGCTGCTTCACTTGCAGCAGGTACTGCAGCCGCAGCTACAGGAGCAACACTGGCTTTTTCTATAGCTTCATCAATATTGACTCCTTCAAGAGCAGCAATCAATGCTTTAATTCTAGCGTCATCAACACTAATTCCAGCAGCTTCTAAGACTTTTTTAACAGTAGTTTCATCAACAGGCTTTCCAGCCTTGTGCAATAACATTGCAGCGTATATATATTCCATTTTTCATGACCTCCTTGAAATGTGATTATTATTTTTCCAGATTTGATTTTTGTTCGTGCTTTTTCTTTTTTGCCAAAAGTTCATGTGCGCTTGGCACCTTCTCAGGCTCTGGTTTTTCCTTAACCTCTTTTTTTTCTTTCAACAAATCACTTGCTGTAGGTACTTTCTCTTTGTCCTTTTTATTGAAATCTTTTGTTTGTTCTACAAGTTCATCTGTTGTAGGTATATTCTGCGCTTCTTTCTCTTCTTTTTTTATTTTTGCTGAATCCTTTTCAATCTCTTTCTCTATAACTTCTTTACTTTCTTCAAGTTCCTCTTTCTTTTCAGGATTCTGAGCTTCTTTGATATCTTCTTCCATCTGCTCTTTTATCTCTTTTTTATCTTCTTCAATATTCTCTTTTGCAGCTTGAACTTTTTCATCTTCTTCTGATGCTTTTTCAGCCTCAGCTATGATATCTTCTTCTTTTTTAGGTTCTACACCTTCGGGTTTTTGTTTAGTTTCTTCTGTTTCTATCTCTTTATTTTTTTCTGCTTGTTCTTGTTTTGTCTCTTCTTTTGCTTGTTCAGTTGGTGTTTCTTTTTGCTCGGTTTTAGTTTCTTCTGGTTTAGGGTTATCTTCTTGTTTCTGTTCTGGTTCTTTAACCTCTTCAGCAGGTTTTTCTTCCTTTTTCTCTTTTTCAACCTTTTCCTTAACTTCTTCTATTTTGCTTTCTTCTTTTGGTTTAGTAGTTACATCTATGTTTGCTGTATTTTTTAGGTTGATCATCTGCCTTTCTGCTTTTGTCAGTAATTCTTCAGCAACAGCGTCAGCCATTATGTTCTGCTCCAAAGCCAAACCTTTTGAGTTTGTAAATGCTTTGGTTACCAATAGTTCAATATTGTCCTTAGTAGGATAAGCTGATTCAATGCTTAGGTTTAAAGCCCATCTTGCAGCATTATGTATCTTATTTATGAATGCGGTTTCATCTATTTCCAGTACGTCCTTTGTGAAAACAGTTCCGTCTTCGTATGTTGCCACTAAGTCCAAGCCAACTTCCATGGGCTCAACCCCTAATCTTGTCAATATTTCAGCAACCTTTGGTGTTATCTCTTCACCTTTTTTAACAACAACAGAGTCTTCTTTTATGGCAATCTTTCCGCCTTCGACGCTGCATTTGATGCCGACTGATCCTAGTTCGCCGATTATAGGTCCAGGCATAAAAGATGTTGGTCCTGCTTTCACTTCAATATCTTTAGGAGCTGTCTGTCCTCCTTTCGCAGGAGCGCTTGATTTATTCTTTTGCAGTTTTTTATATAGTTTAAAAGGATTTTCTTTAGTGAATAATAAAGCAGGCATACCTTCAAGATGCTCTTCTAATTTTTCTATCCCTTTTATATCTGCTTTAGCTTCTTCTAATGCTATATTGATCAATCTTCTTTTGGCCATTTTCAGAACAACTGTATCTCTCAACAAAGCTCTCATCTTCTGCAATTGGGGTGCTGGTAATCCTTGCATGTTTACTGCCCCCACTATAGGATATTGCTTGATAAGATTAACAAATTCCTTTACTAGCTTTTTTTTGTATTCTGAAACATGCGCCATTTTAATTGACCTCTATCGGCTTGCTCATAGTAAGCTTAAGCAGCATTTTTTTGATATTGTTCTTTTCAGCAGGTAAATGGTGTATTAGATTATTATATATAGTAATTATATTATCTATGACCTCTTCAGCTTTCTGGTCTTCTTTTCCTACGCTGCATTTGAATGATGGCGTAGATTTTATGCTGATTTTCAATTGTTTCTGTAATTTTTCATATAAAGACTTTAAGTTTGCTTTAGGAGAAACAACACATCCTCCCTTAGGATTAGGCATCTTTCCTCTTGGGCCAAATATTCTACCGAAAGCAGAAGCTACCTTTGGCATGATTGTTGCTTGTGCTATGAATATATCAAATTCATCAGCTAATTTTTTAGCTGCTTTCTTATCTTTAGCATATTTTTGAAAATCATCTGCCATGATTGTTTTATCGCATACCTTTTCAGCTTCTTCTTTAAGTTCAGTGTCAACTAATGCACAAACTTTTAGTTGTTTGCCTCTTGGATAGTGCAGCGGCAAAAAGAATTCTATTTGGTTATCTGTCTTTTTTAGATCAATATCCTTTAAATTAACGATAAGATCAAAAGATTGATTAAAATTTCTTTTTTTATCTTCTTGTTTTAGCTTATCTAAAGTTTCATAAATAGTTTTTTTATCCATTTTGCCCTCCTATAACAACGTATAGTAAATACGGGAATGATGAGCAGAAATAGGGGGTTATTTATAAAGGTTATGGTTTCCCGGGATTTTGTGCTAAATCATATTATATTACTGTGACAAATATATTATAGATGTCTATTTAGATATAAAAGTAACATTAATGTATTTAGTTCAACAATAATATTGAACAATTGTGTATTTGGGGTTCTAATCTTGGTTCGATATTAAGCCTATGGAATATACTAGGAAAGAAGTTTTTTCTTTCTTTTCAAACCGCCTAAAACCTTTTATCATGTCTTATATTGCTTGAATTCTCACTTTTTAATATCTTTTCTAAATAGTGCCTAACTGAAGAAAAGTATGTAAATCAAGAATAAATATATACTTAATTAAAATGAATATAATTTTTACTCATTTTAACGTATTTTGGCGGAATTTCACCAAAATCGCAGTATTCGCAAGCAGAATCCAATGAAATCCATGAATCCTCACTTTTGTATTTATCCATGGCATCTGGAATCCATACTTGTACATAAGCATGGTTAAAAGTGAGTGCAAATCTGGTATTAAACCCTACTGCAGACAAAAGATTTGCCAATAATATTGACTTATCCTCGCAATCTCCCCCTCTAGATTTTAAAGTTTCTATAGGGTGCTGTACATATTCTCGACTAGGATCAGGTATGTAGTCTATCTCATCCCTTACGAAATAGAATAAAGCTTTTGCATTACATATTATTGAGCTTTGACATCTCTCTGATGATATCTTGACTGCATTGTTACGTATTGTTTGTGAAACCTCTAGATTTTGAACATCAAGAATACTTTCAAACTTTGTATAATTATCGTCATAGAAGTCAAGTTCAACAAAATTATAGTTAGGCTCTGGATTCAACTTCAACCCATAATATGGTATAGTCATCAAAGTTATCAAAAACACCAAGAATATTCCTATGATATATTTCAAAGGTCCTTGGTACCATTTTTCTTCCTCTATACTTTGTTCATTCAACTTGTCCATATATCTTATTTTGATCTTATACTATAAAAATATTTTTAAAATCTTCTTTAATCCTGGATTTGATGAACCTAAGAAAAGCTATAAGGATAAGCAGACCCATAGGTTGGTTGTTTGCTCCTTTGATATACATCGCTTATATGAAATTAATAGGTATAGATTACACGCTTCAGATTATCATCCAAATACTAGTATTAACCTTTCCTCTCTGTTTTTTTATTTATGGAATAAATGATATCTACGATTACAAAAGTGATGAGATAAATTCAAGAAAAGGAAATATAGAAGGTGCCATAGTAAGCAAAAACGATTTCAGAAGAATAAAAAAATTATCCTATTTAATGTTAGTATTGCTATTGTTTTCGAGCTTTATTACATTTAATCTGAACAATATCTTAGCTATGTCTTTATTTATATTTTTATCCTACTCATACTCAGTCCCTCCTTTAAGGCTAAAGGAAAAACCTATCTTAGACTCTATAACAAATGCGTTTATAGTTTTTTCAGTTATACTATTGGCGGCAAGTTTTTCTCAAAGGACTATTCCTATCATAATTTATTACATCCTTTTTGCGATAACAGGCATACATGCTTTCACAACAGCATTGGATTATGAAGCAGACAAGAAAGCAAACATGAAAACATTTGCTGTTATAATAGGTAAAAGAACTGCGATATATTATGCCATATTGACTCAATTCATAACAATATTCTTCTCTGGAATAAAGAACATCTATGTGTTGTATTTTCTTTCTATGAATGCGATACTTTTCTCTATAAGTTCAATCAATCCGACAAAAAAGATGCTAAGGATAATTTTCAACATATGCTCCATAACATTTATAATCTTTTCTTTGTTATACATCCTAAAATGAGTGCTATACTGCTATTAAAAGAATACAAGGAATTAGTTGACAAGAGTCTTGAAGATTATTTCAATCAAGAGCTTGAGAAAGCTGAACTTGTTGACAGTTCTGCAAAAGAGATGTTGGAATTAATCAAAGAATACACATTAAGAGGCGGCAAAAGGATACGTGCTGCTTTGATCTATTATGGCTATAGGTTGTTTAAAGATAACAAATTAGACCAAGTGATAAAAGCTTCTATGTGTATCGAGCTTATCCAGAGCTATCTTCTTATACATGATGATATAATGGATAGGGACAGCTTAAGAAGGGGAAAGCCGACAATGCATAAGATGTATGAAGCTTACCATACAGAAGAAAATCTAAAAGATAACAAAGAACATTTTGGTGCTTCTATGGCGATAATAGCAGGAGACATCTGCTGCCATATGGCTAATGAGATACTTGCAGATATCAATCTAGAAGATAGATATAAACTAGCTGCAATAAAGCATATGAACAGGCTTATAATGGATGTTATAAACGGCCAGGCTCTTGATGTTTTAAGTGAGGTAAATGACGATACTAAAGTTGAGACAGTTTTTAAGATACATAAACTGAAAACATCTAGATATACTATCGAAGCACCTTTGGTCATAGGTGCATTGCTTGCTGGAGCATCTAAGGATGATATCGAAACCTTGTCAAGATACTCTGTCCCTTTGGGACAAGCGTTCCAGATACAGGACGATATTCTTGGTGTTTTTGGAGATGAGAAAAATCTAGGTAAACCTATAGGTTCAGACATAACAGAAGGTAAAAAGACATTATTGACATTAAAGGCCTATGAAGCTGCTGATGAAGAGCAGAAGAAAAGATTGGACTATTGTATTGGTAACAAAAATATAACTGTCCAGGATATAGAAGATTTCAAGAAAATAATAGAGATAACAGGTTCAAAAGAATATTCTTTGAATATTGCAAAAGAATTGATAGAGAAAGCAAACAAGAATCTGAAAGAGCTTGAAGCTAACCAAGAAGCTAAAGAATTCCTTATAGGAATTGCAGATTATATTTTGAGGAGGGATTATTAATGGAACAGGAACTTAACAAAGCATATAAAAATATTTCAGATATTCTGGACATAGATAAACCTAGATTTGGTGTAGTTATAAGTGATTATGCGATATATTCTGAGACTGATTATCCTTATCCTGTAAAAGGATTAGCAGAAGCTTGGAAAGATGCATTTTATTTTAAGACTTCTCTTATATCTGCGATTGAGAAAAGTAAAGGCTCAAAGGAAGGTATTATCTCTTTCATAATAGGGCATGAATATTTTCATTATGTGGTCTCTACGTCACAATTGTCAAATAAAGATCAAAAGTTGATAGATAATCTAAGTATAGATACTGCGGATAATTATGAAAAAAATGAATCTGAAGCTGATGTTTTAGGTGTAGTTTTAGCAAGATTGGCGGGTTATGATCCTTCTTCTGCTTTGGACTTTTTTAAAGAGAAGTTTTCAAAAGAAAGGACATATAATATGGCAAAATTGCTTGAAATAGAAATACCTTATTTTTATTTATGCAAATGACTTTACTTCCCAAATCTTCTTTTTCTGTTTGAGAACTGCTCATAGCATCTGATGAAATCTTCTTTTTCAAATTCAGGAAACATTTTATCTATAAAGAACCATTCAGAATAAGCGCTTTGATAAGGCAGGAAGTTGCTTGTCCTTATGTTTCCTCCTGTCCTTATTATGAAATCTAAATCATTAGGAATATAGAGGTTGTCTGCAAATACATCTTCATTGATCTGATCGATGTTTAGTTTGCCTTCTTTTACCTGCTTTGCAATCTTTATTACTGCGTCTACAACCTCGGTTCTTCCTCCATAAGCTACAGCAAAGTTAACAGTAAAACTGGAATTATGTTTTGTATTTTCCATAAGATCTTTCATCAATCCTTGCAGTTCATTATCGAACATATGCAGTCTTCCTATGAAATTAACCTTTATGCCTTTTTCATTAACTTGTTTATCTTCCCTGAGTTTTGCAAAATTTTCTTTGAATATTTTCATAAGGTATTCGAGCTCTTCTTTAGGCCTTGAATTGAAGTTTTCTACAGAAAGCGTGTATAGGGTTAATTCCTTGACCTTCTTTTCTATGCACCATTCTATTATCTTTTCAACTTTTGTGGCTCCCCATTCGTGGCCTTTCCATGGTTTTAACATTAGTCTTTTAGCAAACCTTCTGTTTCCATCCATGATTATTCCTATGTGTTTTGGTAATGGCATTTTTATCCTTTCTTTATGATGTTGCCTTTTTTTTCGCTGAATATATCTGCTTGAAATGTATAAATTTCAGAATCTTTCCATTCGTCGATATCTAATCCTGCTTTTGTGCATGTTTGTTCGATAAATGTTTTTGCATCCCATCTTTGCTCTGTTGCAACTTGAGGCAGCAATAAGCCTGAATTCAAACCTTTTTTTATTATAAGGCCGTCTTTACCTATTTTGATCTTTTCTTTCAAATTTTTATTGTTTATGGGGCTTATTCGCTTAGGTTCTGTAAGAACAGAAACCTCTATTTCAATATTTTCAAACTCTTCTTTTGTCAATGGCCTAAATCTGGGATCTTTGAAAGCTGCAGATTTAGCTGAGCTGATCAAGTTTTTCCACAACTTTTCTGTAGGGTAAGGGATTCCTATGCATCCTCTTAGTTGTTTATCTATTGTTATGGTGACAAAGACTCCTTGTTTTTTATCAAAATCTTTTTTTATGTTTTTTTCGATATCCAAATCTTCTTTGGATAGCTCAGAACGTATGGTTTTTTTTGCTAAACCTATTAGTTTTTTACCTTGTTCAATGTTCATTTTATTAAAGATTTGAACTTGTCTGCGTTTTTCTTAAGTTTTTTTGAAGCGTCAGCAAGAGCTTTTTTAGGGTCTTCTCCTGATGTTGTTTCTACAAGCATGGTGATTTTGCCTACCAAAGGATGCTTTACCTTATAGCTTGCTGTCTTAACTTTTTTGTTATTGTAAAGTTCTTCTTTAAGGGCGTTGCAGAATGTGTTGTTTTCGCCTTTTATCTCAAGCAATAGCTTATTTTTGCTTTCTTCTATTATTTTTAGCTCCATTTTATTCCCCCTGATTGTTGATTGCTAGTGCTTGAAATTGTGTTTTATTTAAAAATGTTTCTATGTCTTGCGTCGTACTATCTTGAAACAACTTACATTTATCATCTGTATTCTTTTCTTATGGAAAGAATATGTTTGTTTTAAAGGGAAATTAAACATCCAGATTGCATCAATTATGCAATCATTGTCTTTGCAGAATGCTGAAACAAAGCCTTGGCTCTCACTTTTATGGAATGAATATGTTGTTTTTGTGTTTTTTACAGCTTTTTCAAGGAAAATCTTGTCTGCGTGCTTGTTTTTTATGCCGAAAGGCGGATTCTGAATTGTAATGTCTGCTTTTATTTCTGTCTCTTTTATATCTTTATTATGTATTTCATAGCTTTGATCTTCTATATTGTGCTCACTTTTTGTTTTATTTATGTTATCTTTAAGTATTTTTAGTGCACTTTTATCTATATCTATGAAATAAACCTTGCTTGCGCCCAATATTAATGCGCCTATTCCTAATATTCCTGTGCCGCAGCCTGCATCTATTATCGCTTTACCCTCTATATCTCCTAACATATATGCATTCCATAGTATTTCTGCAGCTATTTCTGGCTCTGTTATGTATTGTTCAACCCTCACTTTTGGCTGTTCAAAGCCTTTTAGCTGTGATAAAATGATGCCTAGTCTTGATTTTGTCAGTTTTTTTGCCATTTTGGTGTGTCACTTTTGTACTTGTTTATTGTTTTTGTGTATGAACTTAAGCTAATTTTTTGTAATGTTTTGATCTTATTTTAATGTAACTCTTTTTGTGTTTTTTTAGGCTTATTTTGTCTTTGCTTTTTTGGTATTTTTCTTTTTTTTTGTTTTATTGCAGATATTTTTCTTAGTCCCAGAATAGTCCTGGGATAGTCCCAGAATAGTCCTGGGATGGTCCTAGCTTGGGACTATGGGACTATGTGTCTTGTCGTCTATATTATTGTTTTTTTGGTTGTTAAAATAGTCCCAGAATAGTCCTGGGATAGTCCCAGAATAGTCCTGGGACTGTCCCAAAACGTGCTTGGGACTATCGCTTTATTTAGTATTTGCTAACAATTTTTAGTTGTAAAAATAGACTAATTTTCTGCGAAAATTTTGCCGAAAGAAAACATTTTGTCTTTGCCTTTTCTGGCTACATTTAAGGGGTATTCTTGTTCTATTTCAGATAGTATTCTATAAAGTGAACTTTTAGAGCATAGCTTTTGTTCATCAACAATTATCTCTTTGATTTTTGCACCATTCATTTTTTCATATTTTTTGATCAGATTAACTATTGTTCCTTTAACATAATTTTTGCTGTTTTTTGCAAGATTTACTATCAGTTTTTCCTTGAAGTGAGACTTTTGCTCTGTTTTAATGTCTTTTATTGTTGGTTTTTCTGCGGGTTTTTTGGCTAATTCTTTATGCATATCTTTTAAAATTTCATGTTTTTCAAGCAAAAGTGAGTGTTTTTGCTCTATTCTTTTTATCTTTTCATGTAAATATCTTATCCTTTCTGGTACATGTTGGTGTACTATAGACATATTCTCTATCCTTCCGTGTAGTATGTTAAGTCTGTTTCTTACATCATGATTAAGATAGTGCATATCTATCAAACTCTTAATATCTTGTTCAGAAGGTATTAAAGTGAGCTTTTGCTCTATAATATCTAGTCTTTTATCGTGTTCTTCGTGTCTGTGATTAAAGAATTTAATCCATTCTAATATGTTTTTGGTTCTATCGTCTATATAAGATATAACTCTATGTACTCTTTTGAATCTGTTATTATTAAAAATTCCCAACATCCTTGTATTAAGAAGTATGCTCTATTTAAATATTTTTTGAAAATCGATAGATATTTAAACAAGCTTAAGTTCTGTTTTTCATATGGTCTTCAATATATTTGGCAATAGGGAGAATGCTAAACTGAAAGAAGAGCTTAATTCTAATCTTAAGGATATAAAGGATCAATTTCATCAGCATCTTGAATCTATAAATGATAATACTAACGAGATAATGGGCAATTATGAATATCTTTGTCAGCTCGACAATAAACTAGAGAAATTAGCGCAAAGATTGGATCAGATACAGCTTTTTCTTAGGCAATTGACAAACAATGATAGTTTTGTGCCTAACATTGAAGAGGATTATCAGATTCAACCATTAAGCATAAAGGAAAAAGAGGTTTTCCTTGTTCTTTATGCAGCTGATGATAACAAATTATTGAGATATGCAAACATAGCTTCTTCTATTAATCTTACAGAATCTTTAGTAAGGCAGTATGTTACAAATCTTATAGAGAAAGGTATCCCTGTAATAAAAGAATACAAGATGGGCAGACCATTCTTAAGACTTGATACAAAATTCAAGGAATTTCAGGCAAAGAAAAACATACTTAATATAGACGAAGAATTGATGAAACAAGTATTTTCAAGATCTTAATTTTTCATTCTTAATTTCTTTCTGCAGATCCTGTATGTATTCCATAGACGTTTCTGTATGGTTTGTGATAATTGCTTGAGCTCTTGAAAATGCTGTCTCTAGATTATTGCCGTTAAGCTCATATCCTTGTATTATCTTTCCTCTATCTGAGAATGATGTCTTTTTGATTATTTGTAGTACTAACCATCTTTTTAGGTAGTCATACATTGTCTGGCGTTTTATATTTGCGAATAATGCCATATCCTCTACTGTCATTATAGATTTTTCTGGCTTCTTTTCCTTTATAGCAATCTTCTTTCTTTCATACAGTTCAAGGATAAGTTTGTAGAATTGTGCAATTGCGTCTTTTTTTCTGGGAATTAAACCAAATCTTGCTAAGATAACTTTTGCTAATTCGTGTTTATTTGGACTTATTCCTGGGTTCATATGCCATAGTTCTATCTTCATACTATTATTTTGCACATACTAGTATTTATACTTTTCTCCTGTTTTCCCGACGACAACTAAAGGTTTTAAGCGTTGATTAAATATTGTATAGAATAAAACGTTTTATATTTGATTAAATATTTTAATCGCATTATTTAATATTGTCTAAACTCTCACTTTTCAGTTTCAAAATATGCTTCTGAGCCAAAATAAGCCTTATTTTTTAAAGATTTTTGTTTATGAATGTATTTTATGTCTTGAAATAAAGTATTTGATAATAAGTTTTAATCAAACTATTTTGTCGGAATTAATACAGAATAAAATATTGGCAACAAACCACCTATTTCTGGGATAATCATATTGCCTGTATAGACAAACTCCTGTTTTTAGGGAATTATTCCGACTAGATAGTTAACTATCCTTTGATCCAACAAGTGGGGTTCATGGCCAGAAATGTTTCTAAAGTATGGTGTTTTAGGTAGTTAGTAGATATTGTCGGGATTATCCTTTATTTGAGGCTTGTTTAGCTTTTTTGCTAGCTTGTTCATTAGCCCGATGAATTTAACTGTGTCGTTGTATGATTCTTTATGTCCAGAAGCTTCTGCTTTTTTTAGATCATAATTATAATGACCAAAAATCCCATATTGGTGTGCTTGGTCGTATGCTGCTTTTGCTTCATCCAGCATATCAAAATGATATAAAATATAGGATTTTACAGCTTCATTGAATGAATGTTCCTTGAAGTATATTGTATCAGGATATTCTTTTGAAGCTTTTTTAACAAGATCAAATGTTAATTTTGATATAAAATATGCTGTTGTCAAGTTCCTTGTATCTTCACAAAATTTATTGTAAAAACCTTTTTTGTACTCTTTGAATTTTTCTTTATCTTTTTCTATTAATATGGATAAAAATTTTTGTTTTTTATTATTTAGTTCATCTTTTCTGTTCTCGTTAGAATTAAGTTGTTCTACTATTTCCCAAGCTTTTTCATAGCATATCTTTATATCCTTTAGAATCTCATCTGAACTTATGTCTTTTGAGATATAATCGCTAAAGAACTCCTCTTCCTTGTCTATTATAGAGATTAGATTCGAACATGTAAACTTATATTGCGAATCAAAATATTTGAAAAGCCTGTTTAGATTGTCTTTGTTTTCTTCAGAATCGATCATTTTCCTATCTGTTTCTATAATGTAGTCTATCTTATTAAGGCATGCTTCAACATGAAAATCTATGTTTTTCAATTCATCGTCGAGATAATCATTAATCTTATCTATCATATCTCTTTAACAAAAAGGTTATCTTATAAATCTTATGCATATGTCTTTAAGTCTCACTTTTTGTTATTTTTAATCAAAAACAGCATTTTTTAGGCGTAAAAACCTTTGATATTTGACAAAAAAATTCAAGATTTAGTGTGGTTTACAATATATGCGTTAGATGCTCTATGTTATATAATGCATTTTTGTAAATGCCTTTTTTATTATATTTATTACTATATTGAAAATAAATTTAAGTCTCACTTTTGAAAAAACCAAAAGTGAGCTATCTCTTACATCAATATTAATCATTGCTTAAATGTTTTAATAATAATTCTAAAAAAGAGTTAGGCACTATCAAACAAGTATAATAAAAATAAAATTTTGTCGACGAGAATTAGCCGACATAGCTTAATTGTTTCTTCTGCATCTCTGTAGAAGCTTTTTTTCCTTTAGACATAATATCTTTCAACTTATTTTCAAATTTTTCAGCTTGCTCTAACAAAGGTTTATAATCTACTTTTAAGCCGAGGTATTTGTCTAAAGCTTCTATAACTTTAGCAGCTGCTTGGCTGTCCGGCATATTACTTGCTGTTTCAGAAAACAAACACGTATTTGTCAATTCTTTGCCTTTGAACAGCATAGCTCCAGTAACACCCATTATTATCCCTTCTTTTATCTGTTTAAGTCCTGCATTTTCTAATCTCTTTTGTTTTTGTGAGTTGTTTGTATAGAAATATATCTCTGGATTTTTTGAAGCGCTCATATTTCCAATACCTTCTAAGCTTATGATTTCTTTTGAACCTAATTTTTTTGCAAGTTCAAGTATAGCATCAACAATCTTCCATTCTAATCCTTGCACAACTGTAATTCCGTGTATGAACACGATATTATGTTTCTTATTATAGTATATTCCTAATGGCTGCACAACCTTTCCATCATGTATAGCGATCATCGCAGGAATTTCATCAAGAAATAAACTTCCAATATTTTCACAATCCAAATGTTCTAACAGGAATTCTGAGCTTATTGTTCCCACGAGTCCAAATCCTGGAAAGCCTTCAATAATTGTAGGATTCTTTGGTTTTTTAGTAAGTTTGATTTCCATAATAACACCTCTCCTTGATTTTTGTTTTTATTCTATATTATATAAATGTTGTGAAATCAAAAAGTATTTATTTGCTGAGTTTAATAAGATTATAAAATGATAGATCATTACGAATTCGGCAAGTTTGTTGTTGATGGCAAGACATTTGAGAGCAACATTAAGCTTATAGGCAGGAAAATCAAGAATTGCAGATATTTTGAGAATCACATAATCAAGCTTGAGGATTTTGTTGATCTTGTATCTGTTCAGCCAACCCATCTGATAATCGGAACCGGTGCTTCTGGCGTAATTCAAGTTCCGCAAGAGATAAAAGATTTTATAGAAAGCCGCGGAATAAAGCTGATAATAGAAAAAACAGATGACGCTTGCAAAAAGTACAACGAACTTCTAGAACAAGGCAAGAAAGTCTGTGCTATATTACATAACACTTGCTGAATTTTTCCTTAGGACAATATAGCTTAATGATTCCAATACAATTAATGTATTTTCAACATTTATTTTGTATTCATTCTTATCAGGGTTCTTAAACCCTTTTGATTTATATGTCTTCAACTTATTACGTCCTTTTTTAAGAGTTTCTTGATATTGTTTTAGGATATCCTTATCTTTAATTCCTTCTATATCTTCTGCATTGATTATATTGTCCAAAGACTTGATTGCTATTGACAACTTTTTTTTGAATATATTATGTGTAAGATTATTACTGGCATAGTATGATTTAATATGGGAATAATTATTGTTTATGCTTTTATTCAAGCTATCACTTGCCAATTTTCTATTTGAGATATTCATGAAATCAGAGAAAAATAAGTTTATTTAAAAACTTTATTATGCTGCTCTTTGCAGTTCATGCAGTTCTTTTCTTGAGCTTGTTGTTATCTTTTCAATATTTTTGTCAAGATAATTGTTTATTTTTTTTATTTCCCTTTGAGCCTGTCTTACATAGCTTTGTTCCATATCAGGAAAATGTATGCTGTTTATATCTTTCTTTATCCTGTGTAGAAGTACATAACCATATTCAATTATTTCTATAAGATCTTCTTCCTCTTTATGAAGCTGATATATCACTTTCATGTCATTTATGTTATATTTTGCTTTCTTGTTCAGCTGAAAAACCTCTATGGCATATCTTTTTATTTTCTTGAGCACTGTTCTAGTATTTCTTAAAGATATTTCTTGAAGCTTGTGTATATTAGTTGTGCCAGTTTCTAATGTTTCTGCTCCTTCTGCAGCCCCTCTGATCTCTTCTTTGAAAGTCTCTTTTAATTCATGTATGTCTTTCAAATATCTTTTGTACAGCTCTGCTTTATTCTCTTTTTTTTGCTCTGTGTATTGCTTGTCTATCTTTGATTCTATACTTTTCAGTCTTTTTTTCAGGTCTTTTTCTATAGGCTTTATATCCTTGAATTCTCTGTAAAAGATTGTTTCTGCATCTATTATTATGTTCCTTAGGTTAAGTATTGAAAGAACAATATCTGTCTTGAGTTTTCTCAATAATATGATGTACTTCTTGGACAGATATTTTTTCTGGTCTTTATTTATCTTAATCTCTTTCAATCTCTCCAAATCTGTTTTTACACTTTCAAAAAGAGAAAACAGGTAACCTGTTTGGTTGATCAGCCTAGCACACAATGTACTGTCTCTCGTTGGTCTCCATCTGTATAGTCTCATCTTTTTAGATTTCCATAGCAAACATCGCTATCATCAGGAATAATCCTTCTATCATAAATATAGCATAGTATGCTAGTACCGGTATGTTGAAATTAAACCAGCTTGGACCTATATTAAATCCAGATAATACCTGTAAGATGCCTACTGCCATAAGCAATGATGCAATCAAAAAACTCCACCATCCTATCGCGTTGCTGTTGGTTATCTCTATAAAGCTTTCAATTATCAAGTAAAAGCCTGCAATCGCTACAATGTATGCAAATATCTGCACCGACAAAAAGCTTAATGCAAACCAACTGGGTCCTATTCCTATAATCTTTAACACGGGCAGCAATCCTAATCCAAACAATATTGCGCCTATGACAAAACTTATTATGTCTTTTGCTTCTATCATCTTTATTCACCTCTTTTTTAAGCAGCCTTGAGCATCCTGTCTGCTCTTGTTGTTACGTCTGCTTCAGTCTTTCCAAGTTCCCTTACTTTTTCGATTATATCATTTAAAGTTTTTTCTATCCTTTCTGCTGTTTGGCTTGGCAATTCTTGAGCAGCCTGCAGCTTACGTTCAAGATTTAATAATCTCTGCGCATGGTCTAGTATCGCAAAAAGATATAGCACTTCTCTTTTGACAACATGATGAGCCTTGTCAACCCCTTCCTGCACTTTCTGATAAAATCCTTTCACTCCTGTCATTATCTGTTTTTTCCATCTTTCTTTTTCCTTTTCATCCCTGCTTGAGTTTAATTTGGTTATAGCTTTTTTTACATCACTTTTGAAAAGTTTTGCGCTGTATATTGCAGACATCTCTGCCTTAAATTCATGCCTCATAAAAAGATAGCTCAGCAATCCTCCTTGCTGTGTCTTGCTGAAGTCTGTCCATTGTTCCATAAGACTTTTGCCGCCTTCTTTAGCTGAGTTGATCAATCTTAACATAGAATTGTATTCATCTTTGTGTTTGCTGTGTATTTCACTGATGGTCTGTCTATGAAGTTTTTTCCATTCTTCAGAAATCTTTTTTATCTCTTCTTTTGACAATGTCTTCACTTTATGCAGTTTCCTGAAGTCAGAATAAAGAAAACTCATAACTTCCTTGAACAATGCTTCTGTTTGTACAGTTGCATCATCAAACACTATATGTGTGTCTTTAACAGAATCAATAAGTTTATGTATCAGTTGATTGAATTCTTCTATTTCTTTCTCAAGATTCCTTTCTTTTATATCATGCACCAATTGGCTAAATTCCTCTTCAAAATCTCTTAGATTTCGCGAAACACTTTTTGACGCCCATTTCTGGCCAAAGTTCGCTAATATCTTTGATTTTGATCTTACCATCCTTGATATAAATTCATTTATTCTCATTTGTTAGCACCTCATTTTCCTAAAATGTTGTATTTTGATTGTGACTCTGCATTGTAACTTCTGCTCATGTAATCTTTTTCATCTTGTCTTATTGACTGTATCTCATTGTTTATTATTTTTATGTAATGTTTGAATGAAATTATTACTCTTTCTATATTTTGTTTAAAATTTAATCCTGTAAACTTTCCTGGACTGTCTCTTTGTGTATGATATAATTCCCCTATGTTTTGAGATAGATACTGTGGTTTGTTTTTAACTAAATTTTCCTTGAACTTTTCAGAATATGGAATCTCAAATTTGATGTGCACATAATGCGCAGGATTATTGCTGTCTGCTGCCCATAGTAGTTTTCTAAATGTTCTTTTTTTCTCTAAGGATTTCAACTGAACTCTTAAATATTTTTCAGCGTGTTCAAGAACTTTAATTTTTTGTTCAAATATGCTTTTGTTTTTTTTCTTTTCTTTTTTCTTTTCTTTTTCTACTTCTTTTTTTGCTTCTTCAACCTTTTCTTCGTCTTTTTTCTCTTCCTTTATTTCTTCTTTCTGTTTTTTTTCATGCTCTTCAATATGTACTTTAATATCTTTTAAGAATAGATCTAGGTATTTTTTTTCCTCATTAAATATATTTATTTGGTTAGTAAATTCTTTATCAAGATTTTTAGATTTAATTATCTCTTTGTTTTCTGTACTTCTTTCTTTCTCAAACAAAGAATTCTCTTTTCTCAAAAGCTCGAACAATTTAATATTGTTCTTATGTATCTTGTTGAAATATGCAACAAAATTGCTATTTTGCTCATAAATTGTTTTAAGTTCCTCGTCAAGTTTATCATAATTTTCTCTTGAAATCAGACCTATTCTTACAGCTTCGTCTATACTGTTATCAGTATTTATATCATTATACTTCTCTTTTATCTTTTCTGCATTCGCTTTAACCCATTCTATGTTCTCTTTATCAAACTTAAAGTTCCTCGAAAGATAATTTTCAATCTTTTTATTGATGATTTCTATCTCCTTAGACTTGTCAAGTATTATCTTGACTCCATGAGGCATCTTGCCTGCTTTTTCCCTATTCTTTTCTTTTTTTATCTCTATAAGCTTGTTGGCATTAAGGTTGACTTTAGCCATCACATTGTCTAATTCTTTTTTAAAATAATTATAATGTTTTGCAAACTTCTCTTTATCACATCTATAAACATTGTCAAGTCCTTTCAACGGAAAATCCGGTTTTGCGTTTTTAAATTCTTCTTTAAGCTCTTTGTCTATATCTTCTAGCTTTTCATTAAGAAGCCGCCATCTCTTAATCCTTGCCTGTTTTCTTCTGTATAATCTTTCTTTTTCTTTCATCAGGTCATTTATCTTTTCATAATTTAGTTCTTCTTTTTGTTCTGGTTTTGATACTGGTTGAGGATCTTTTGATGTTTGCGACCATTCTTTCAATTTTTTTCTTGATGCAAACAATAACAATAATGCTAAAGCAAGACCTATTCCTGCAGATGCTCCATAAGCAGGCTCTCCTGATTCTTCTTCTTCTTCTATTTCTTCTTTTATTATGCCTGCTCTTCTATCCTCTATCAATTGCAGCATTTCTTCTTTCGATTCTTTCTGATTCACATGCTCCTCTACAAAGAACTGGACAAGATCAAGTTCTCCTTCATCTGCAAGCAATATAGCTCTTTTTGTAGCATGATCTCTTGTCAATATCATGTCTTCTTGCGCTGTAACAAATATGGATATAAGTATGAAAATCATTATGCTAATTCCAAATATGTTTGAGTTTCTCATTCTTTTATTGCGTTGTTCAACAACCTTCCGCATCCTAGCCATTGTGAAAATGTCCATTCTGTATAATTGCCTTTTATATTATTGCAATGTTTATGTAAGTTAGCTTCAAGCTGTTCTTTTGTAAGTTTAGTTTCTTCAATCTCTGTTTTAGCTTCCTCTTTTTCCTTTTCTTTAACAACAGGTGGCGTTATGCTTTCTCCTGCTTCTATTCCACTAAAACATTTGTGGGCATAATTAAATGTTCTTTGATGATGTTTAATCATTTCATCTCTTATCTTATATTGTCTGTATTCTTCTCCTGAGCTGAATTTTTTGGATTTATAGAAGCCTGAATTAACTATATTCTCATCTTTATATATATCATATTTATCAAGATCTGTTGTCCTTATGGATTTGACAAAATTTTCCCAAGTTAATTTATCTAATCTCTTAAGAACATCTTTTACTGGCGCTTGTCCTATGTTGTATCCTGCAACCGCAAATTTCCATCTATCTTCTGTTTCTGTATATCCTGCAATGCTTTGCAATGTTCTGTCTTTTGATAACAATATATTCCATCCTGCTTCAATCTGTCCCTTATAGTTGTCTCTCAACCCGCTATACATACTTCCTGGAATCGCCATCAATCCAGAGTAGCCTGAGCTGGATGTGTCATCTATTTTGCAGTTGCTTTCAGCCATCATCAATCCATATATTATACAAGGGTGCGGTACTTCTTTATCCTTTGCAAGTTCAAGAATATATTTTCCTACTGGTACTCCCTCGCATTCTATATTATGTAAAAATTGTCTGTATTGTTCACCTTTTACCTCTTCTTCCCCTTTTTTCCCCTCTGTAATCTTCTCTGCTTCTTTTTCTGTTGTTATTGTAATATCTGCGCCTTTGCCTTGAAAAATATCTATGGATTTTCCAAACTTATCAGGAAGATCAAGTTCATCAAAACCTATAAAAAAGTATATCGTAAATATAGTCAACACTAAAGCCAGCAGCAATTTCCAGAATGTGCTTGTCATTCCTAAATTTGCAAATAGTTTAAAGAAAAATATGTAGAGTACAATCACCAAAAAAAACGATGCAAACGGAAACAATGTTGCAACGCTAATGTTTGTTCCCCATACTAATGCAACTGATAATGCTAAGCCGAATGCAATTGCAATCATGTTTCTAGGACCTTTTACTTTATCTCCTCCCCAGTTCTTTAATCCTATCATTGCAACAGATGCAAATATAGCAAAGAATATGAAAAAGTCTAATAGCTTAACAAATGCACTGCTTTGGTTGTTGATTAATAGGCTTCCTGCGTTATTGAATACATTTCCAACAAGGCTTCTGCTTTTCAATACATATGTAGGTGCAGCGCTTACTGCAGTAACAAGAACTAAAGTTAACAATACTAATACTATCAGTTTCTTGTTTCTTGTGTTCACCATCTTTTTTTGTACCATTTTAATCTATACTATATTCTTTATATAAACTTTACGCAGCTTTTTTCAGTTTATTGAATTCATCAAAGCTATTGTTCAGCAGCTTTAATTTTTTTCCTATCAGTTTTCCTGTTACATCTGCGTCATCTACTATGTTCTTCAGGTTTTTGTATATATCCTGTTCCTCATTTAATGTCCTTTTCATATATTCTTTCATCTGTTCTATCCTTGGCTTCCATCTTTTTTTGTCATTATCTGATAAGCTGTTGTGCCAGTTTAATGAATCATCCTGCCACCTGTAATATCTTTTTAGTTTGTTTATGTCTTCTGTAGCTTTATCCTTTAATGTGTAAACCTCATTAACCAAAGCTCCATAGCCTTCTAATAATTCTGTTTGCCTTTTAACTATCCTTTCAAATTCCTTTATTGTCTTGTCTCTCTTTTCCTTGATGTCTTTGTATTCTGAATACAGTTCTTTTTCGCAATCTTTTCTTATATCTTCTCTTTTGCTTTTAAGCTGTATTAATCTGGATGATAATATATTTACTAATTCCTCTATAGCTCCTTGCTCTTCTTTGGCCAGATCTTTCATGCTTTCCATATCATTGAGTTTTTGCTTAAGGAATTCCAGCCATATGTTCCTGTCTTCGTGGACTTTTTTTCTTTCTTCTAATATCTCTTTTTTGAAGCTTGTATCTCCATATTTTGTCTCGAACCTGTGCGCTATCTTTTTTATGTCTCCATAGAATTTTTCTCTGAAGTATGTCCAGTCAGAATTATCATTTTCTATACTTTCTATAATTTTTCTGAGTATCCTTTCTTCTATCCTATAGAACCTTATTCTTCTTGCAAACTTCGCTTTTATCAGCTTCAATGCTGTTTCCTTATCTCCTTCTTCTCTTAAATGCTTTATGTAATCCTTTATCTTTTGACTGAAATCATCTATCGCAACACTTCCTGGCTTAAACCCCTTTAATTCATTGATTATTGTATCTATATAATGTATCTCGTGTTCATTAGGCAGCTCTGACTTGAATTTCTCCAGTTTCTTGATTATCTTGTGTTTTATCTTTGCTTCAGGATTTATTGAGTTTATCTTTTCTATTGTTTGGTTTATGAAATTTCCAGGATTGCCGTCAAAATATTCTTTGTTCCTTGCCAGTTCCAAGCTTGATATAAACTCTTTCTCTAGCTTTCCTCTCCTTGTTGAATAGTAATATACGTCCTCCTTCAGCTTTTGAGCTAACTCGTTTCTTTTAGCAAACTTTTGCTTTAAGCTTTCGATTTCCTTAATCATATCTTCTGGATCCATCTAAGCCCCTCCTGTGCTATTAGTATTTTGATTTTTCTTACTCGCTTTTTCTTTTGCAGTTTTCCAGTGTGCTTCAATCTCTGTTTCTAGGCGATCAATAAGCAGATTGTTCTGGTATATTTTTTGGATATCTTTCTTTAATCCATTTATATTGTATATTGTATTCACTTGATCATCTGTTAACTCTGTATTATTTTCTTTGATATTCTTTTTGATATATTTTTTGATATTTTTTTCTTTGGGGTATTCTTTGAAATTTGCAAATGTTCCTTGTATGTTTGTTAAATGAGTATTGTTTAAGATTACAGTTCTCCACTTATTGTTTATGTTTTCATTTTTTATATTCAGTTTATCAATCTCTTTCTGTTTTTTATCTGCTTGTTTAAACTCTTTCTTCATCTCTCTTGTAAGCACTGCATTCTCTGAGAACACTATTGAATTATCTTTAAGCCATTTGAATACTTTTGAGACTGGACTAGTTTTATCAAAATATCCTATTGGATCTTTCTTCATAGCTTCTCTCATCTTATTAAGTCTTGCTTCACGCCATGATTTGGTTGATTCCTTCATTATGTCCAGTCTTGGAGCTGCCGTATTTTCCCACACCCATCCTATGGCATAACCGAACAGCATGTTCATTATGAAAGGATTGCCGAACAATCCTGTTCCTGCGCCTATTTCATTTAGCCAAACAGCAAACGCTGGAGTTAATGGCTTGCCTCCTATTTTGATGGTATCAAATATCGTATCTACTATAGCAAACGCAAAAGCCCAGCCCCAGCCTTCGCCTTTTTCTTTACCCATCCTGTTCTTTAAGACCATAATAAATACTATGTATGCTATGGAAGCTACTGTTGTCAATGCAGTGCCTGTATTTGCTGCAATAGCTGCCAGATATATGGCTAAAATTTGTCTATATGGAGATTCGAACTTAATATATTGTGTAAACAGCCAGAAATATAGTGCTGTTGCAAATACCAATACTCCCAGAGGATAATGTGTGCCTTCCAGGTTTCCTTGCCCTATGGTTACCTTTGCTCTTAGCACACCTAGTTTTGTCTGATCTTCAGATTCATAATATCCGTCTTCTCCCCCCCAAAGGAATTTCATGGAGTTATCTATTGCATTAATTTTCCATATGTATCTGTCAACGTGATTCTCCTCTTCAAATGCAGCATTATGTGCTAACATAACTCCCAAAACAATAATCAATAATGTTAGTGCTGTCTTATTTTCTGAAACATTAAGCTTTTTGCCGAACACATTAACTAGCACCATTGCAAATAATGTAAACACTATAATATTAGCTAAAGGTTTGAACGTGAAACTTCCATTGAAATAAAATAACCAGCCTATCTTATTACTTTCAAATAATACCTTCCAGAGCCAGTCTGTGTTAGCTATGTTTATCGCCAAAATAAGCGAAAGTGCTGCTATCATTCCGTATGTCACATATTTGCCGACTTTGTCTATGTTGCCCCATCCTGATTTAGGCTGCAATTGTTCTTTTAATCCAGGGGTTATGGACAAACCTAATACAATCACAGCGAATATTATCACAAAGTTTCCTGTTATGAATTTCCATTGTGTTCCCCACTGCACAGGTCCTGCGGCTGATACGCTGGTCGCAAATATGCTTAAGGCTATCAAAGCAAAGATTACAAGCATCCTTTTCTTATGCTCTTGCTTCATTGCATATCCTCCTTAAGTTTTTTAGCAATCTTTGCAACCTTTGTCTTTTCAATGTCGTATCCTAGTTCTTTTTTCTCGACAAATATTTGTTTTATGAAATATTTCATCACTTCATCAGAAATTGTAAACAATTTTCCTTCCTTTGATACTATATCTACTTTCACTAATCTGTCAACCAGGCTTTTCGTTACAGGCCCTGATCTGAAAATCCTTGAAGAAATATCTGTTAATCTCAAGGGCTTGTTATTTGCTAATGTCTTTATGATAGAGAATAATAAGGTTTGTCCTCTTGCTCTGCTTAAAGCTTCCTGCAAAGAATTATTGAGTTGGTTGTATATTATCCCTTGCTTGCTCAAGGTATCAGCAACAAACGCTTTTTCTATATCTTTGAAGTCTTTGTATCTTTTGCATGTTGCATAAACATACAAAGGAATTCCTGCTGTTAATCCATATAGTTTGTCTATTTCTTCGTCATCTAAAGAAATAATCTTGTCTGCAAATTCTTTTACACTTTGCCTGTCCATGCCTGATAAATCTTCTGTAATAAAGCCAAGAGTTTCAGATATCTGTTTCATACCGCTTACTGCTGATCCTGTTATTATGCAACTCGTATTTTTCCATTGCTTAGTTTGTGTATCAAAAAATTCAGTTATGTTCTTTATCTGGCTGAAATTGTTGAAGTTAACTATGTTTTGAAATTCATCAAAACATATCATTGCTTTAAAACCTTCAGCTTTTGCCCATTCTTCCAAGAAATTGAATGCCCAGCTTAGAAGATTCAGCTGATTTGGTTTTATCTTTTCAAGTTCGTTTATAGCTTTTTCAACGATTTCAGAAACAGGTGTTTTTGCCTTAGCCAGCCCCTCAATAGTCTGCTCAACTTTTTGACCATTAATTTGATATGTTGCTTCAGAGATAACTTCGACACAGAAGCTCTCTGGAGTTAAGCTCAGTTTTTCAAGATCAAGATATACTGTCTTTATATCTTTGTTTCTTGAGATGAATTCTTGTATTATAGAAGTTTTGCCATAGCCTTTTGGAGAAACGATAGAATGGTGGTGTATGTGTCCTTTTTTTAAATTTTCTTTATTTTTCCTTAATATCTCTAGGTAATGTTCTCTTCCGCTAAATATTTTTACTGGGCTGGGCATACTATTTCACTTCTTAATACCAATCGGTATATTACTTAATGGGTATAATATTATATAAATCTTGCTATTTTTCGGCGAAAAACAATAACAGAAAAAAATAAAAAATGCCTTGAAATTTGGGGGTAGGTCATATCTCAAGGCACTATTATTTCTGTTTATTAGGTATTTATACCGAAAGGTATTAATTAGAAAATATATAAATGTTTCGATTTTAAACAGTAATTTAGAATAAATAATAATGCCGAAGGGTATAAATTCCGAATAAAATAACTTTTTAATATTTATATACCGAATGGTATAACATATATTTTGATGCTTAAAACAATAACTTATTTAAATAAGCATTAATTTCAGCAAAAGTATGAAAGGATTAATCAAAAGTTTTAGAAGAAGTAAGCATTGTCAAACACCAAACCAAGTTATAGTTGTGGTACCAAGCGTTGACACCAAAGAAAAAGCTAGTGAACTAGTAGGAAAAACTGCTGTTTGGACAACTCCTGCAAAGAATGAGATCAAGGGAGAAGTTAGATCAGCTCATGGTAATTCTGGTGCTTTGAGGATACTTATGGAAAAAGGTATGCCTGGCCAATGCTTAGGAACTGAAGTAGAGCTTAAGTGAATATTATAATATTGCATTATTGTTACATTAATTAGATAGCTTGAGCTATTTTTATACTTTTAATACTACTGGTCTCATATAAATAATGGGTTTTTAGAACACAAAAAATATTTTAATGTTTTTTCGTGTATTGGTTGGTGGTTATGAACTGTTGACATTATATATCTTTTTATGCTAGAAAATAAATTATAACAGGCAATAACAAACAACCCATAGCATTGTTTCTTCCTACTCCGATAACTGCAGGTATTATTCCTATCGCTGTGCTTATTGATAGTATAACAATTCCCCAAAATCCTGAGAAGAACGCAACCATGAAATATATCAATCCTATGACAGAATAGCACATATAGTTATAGTTTAGCTTAGTTATCGTGCGAGCAAATCCTTTGCTGATCTTCAAAGCCAGAAATGTAGCAATGCTTCCTGCCACCAAAGCACAGAAAAGAAACAGCATCAGTCCATAAGTATCTATGCTTTTGACAATTTCCATAACAACTATTACAGCGCCATTTCTTGCTTTGTGTATTGCGTACAAAGTTGCCAAAGAAAATATGAAATTAACAGTATTAATTCCTCCTATTAATATCATGAAAGCATACATGCCTATGTCGCCTACAAGTTGGATTGCGATTATAGCAGCCTGTGCAGCTCCCAGTCCTGGAAATATTCCTGTCAAGCTTCCTGAAAAAACAGCAGCAAACAAAGCCTTTATCGTCCTTAGTTTGCTTATCTTTATTGTCTCTGTAATCACTTGTTTGGGCAGATTAACTTTCTGTGTCAATGACAACAATAGTGTGCTCACTCCAAACATTCCTGACAACAAAGGAAACAATGGTTGCTGCAGATTAGGAAAGTTCAAGACTATAATTCCTAAAGCTCCGGAGAAAACAAAAACAAAAAAACTCCATAGTTTTTTCTTTATTCCAGATGCTTTCAATACCATAAATATAGCAACACAAAGCAGTATCCATCCTATGTATGGTTTTATTCCTTCGTAAACTTTAGGCAAAAACGGAATTATCAATGGAATAAACATAAGTGTTAATATCAAGCATAGCAAACTTCCTATCACTGTAAGTTTAACAGCTTCGAACCCTTTGCCTTCCATCAGCATCCTATGTCCTGGCAAAACATTCAATGCTTGGTCAGCATCAGGCGCTCCTAAGAAAACAGAAGGTATGCTATCCAGAAAACTGTGTGTCACAGCCATAGATATTATAAAAATTCCTAAACTTAAAGGATTGGCAAATCCTAAAAGATAACCTGAAACATTAAGCAAAACAATACTTACTAAATTTATATGGACTCCTGGTATTAAGCCTGTTATGATTCCTGCACTGCAGCCCATCAAAATCGCCATAATAAATTCGATAAATAACATCCTACTTCACTTTAATCTCGTTCGCTATCAACTGAAGATTTCCTTCATACTCTTCTACCATGCCTGTGACTTCTATGTAATCATTCTCTTTTAATTGCAGCTTTCCGTCCTTAAATACAACAACGCTTATTGATTTCGGTTGTGCAACATCTACATAAGCTACTTTATCTGTTTCACTTATCTTCATCACATGCCCTATTATCTTCACATCACTTTGTATATAATCAGAAGTTATCTTGTCTATACTTTTTTCATTTACTTCAATCTGTCCTGCAATAAAATACAATGCTGCAGTCCCCAAAATAGCAGAAATCAATGCAATTTTTAACAAAGTTGATTCTTTCATTAAACTAATTATTCAAAAAGACATTTCAAATATATTAATTTTCTGTTTATTTGGAATGTAACATAAATATAATCCATAACTTTAAATAATAATGTTCTAATAACAAAACCGTGCCTTTTGTAAGAATAAAAAAAATAAAAGAAAAAGAATACGCCTATTTAGTTGAAAACACTTGAAAAAAAAGAAAAAAAGGTTCAAGGCAGAAATCATTGAAATATCTTGGAAGAGTACATAAACTGGACATGGTTGATAATAGAGACGTTTCGCCTCATTCAAGAGATTCTTTTGACGCTATTCTGGATCAGATTATCGAAAACAATCTATCTAATTTCAGATTCAGAAGACATAATAAAGAATATCTGCGAGATAATTTCTCGGTCAACCTAGAAACAAAAAAAGTATGCGACAACAAGAACAAAAGAGAAGTTTCTTTGCAGATGAACGAAGGCTTCCTAAATACATATACTTTAAGGCAACTCTTGAATTTTAAGCCAAAAGGAGATGTAAACCAAATAGCATTTAACCTTGCAAATGCATTCGTATCAGCAGGAATCAATTTACCGCAAGATATTTTTATACAAATATACACTCAACTTTTGAAAGAGCACAAAATAAAAAATCCTTTTTTAGAGCAGACAAAACAACAACCTGAAGATTTTGATGCAGATAATTTTCATTATTAAACAAAAAACTATAAATACTATCTATTCTTAATTTTTTAATATGGCAAAAAAAGAACTCAAATCTACCAAAGACATAGAAGTTCCAAAGAAAATTGTGGATCAGGTTATAGGTCAGGATGAAGCCGTCAAGGTAATAAAAAAAGCAGCACTGCAAAGAAGACATGTATTGCTTATAGGCGAACCTGGCACTGGCAAATCTATGCTTGGTTTAGCATTGGCAGAACTGCTACCTAAAGAAAAACTTCAGGACATTCTTTCTTTCTATAATCCTAATGATGATAACCAGCCCATGGTTAGGGCAGTACCTGCTGGCAAAGGCAGAGAGATAAATGCGAAAGCAAAGATGCAGTCTGCGGGATTTTTCAAGAATCAAAATTTGATATTATTCATACTTGTCATACTTGCTATGATCATGCCGTGGTGGGCAAGAGATTATTATAAGAGCGATATAATGTTCGCTGCATTCTTTTTGGGGGGTATGCTATTTTTGGCAGCTTTTGTAATCTTTCTTAATCTTGGAAGAAAGATGCCGAGTCAAGCCAAGGTTCCTAAAATTATTGTAGATAATTATAACAAGAAACAAGCGCCTTTTTTCGATGCTACAGGAGCTCATGCTGGAGCATTGTTAGGAGATGTATTGCATGATCCTTTCCAAAGCGGAGGATTGGGTACTCCTGCACATGAAAGAGTAGTTGCAGGGATGATACATAGGGCAAACAAAGGTGTTTTGTTCATAGATGAAATTGCGACATTAGACCCTAAAACACAACAAGATCTCTTATCTGCAATTCAAGAGAGAAGATATTCTATCACTGGCCAGAGCGAAAGATCTGCTGGGGCTATGGTGAGGACAGAGCCAGCACCTTGTGATTTTGTTCTTGTTGCAGCAGGAAATTTCGAGACTATAAAAAACATGCATCCTGCATTAAGATCAAGGATAAGGGGTTATGGTTATGAAGTTTTTATGAATGAGACTATTAAAGATACAGAGGAAAACCGAAAAAAAATAATTCAATTTATAGCACAGGAGATAAAGAACGATAAAAAGATACCTCATTTTTCGAGAGAAGCTGTTGACGCCATAATTGAACAGGCAAGAAGGATGGCAAACAGAAAAAGTCATCTGACATTAAGGCTAAGGGAATTAGGTGGATTAGTCAGAGCAGCAGGAGATGTTGCTCTTGAGAAAAAAAGCAAGACTGTAAAAAAATCACATGTACTTGAAGCTAAAAAGATAGCAAGAACATTGGAGAAACAAATTGCAGATAAATTCATAGAAAGAAAAAAAG
This sequence comes from uncultured Methanosarcinales archaeon, assembly GCA_964434475.1. Taxonomy (GTDB): domain Archaea; phylum Nanobdellota; class Nanobdellia; order Woesearchaeales; family CAYSVS01; genus CAYSVS01. The sequence goes on along the minus strand of CAYSVS010000008.1, from coordinate 3,094 downwards.
AGTATGATGTTATCGTAACAAAGGGCAGGAAGATTGGAAGAGTAAACGGTTTGGCTGTTATGGGTTCAGGAAGTTCTTTATCTGGTATAGTGTTGCCTATAGAATCTGCGGTAGCTCATGGTGGTAAAGAATCTGAAATCATTGCAACAGGAAAACTAGGTGAGATAGCAAAAGAAGCTATAAAGAATGTATCTGCTATAATTAAAAAATATTTTGGCGAGGATATAAAGGAAAAATATGATATCTATGTGCAGTTTTTGCAGACCTATGAAGGTGTAGAGGGAGACAGTGCTTCTATTGCTGTCGCTACGTCTGTTATATCTTCCTTGAAAAAGATACCTATAAAACAGGATACTGCGATGACTGGCAGCTTATCTGTGAAAGGAGAAGTATTGCCTATTGGCGGTGTGTCTGCTAAGATTGAAGCTGCTATAGAAGCAGGAATAAAAAATATACTTGTGCCTAAATCAAACATCAGGGATATAGTGGTTGACAAGGAGAAGATAAAAAATATTAACATTGTGCCTGTTGAAACTATTGCTGATGTTCTTAAGGAAGCATTGGATTGGACAGGTAAAAAAACCACATTGAACCAAATATTGAAACTTCAGAATGATTAGGTCAATAAAGATTTTTAAGGATTATAGGGCATTGATAATATTTTTGCTGCAGTTGATGTTCTTTTTTATTTTCATTTTAACTTCATATTTTTATGCTCCTTTGGTGCTTGAGGTTACAACTAAAATAGCAGAACATGCTCAGGACATGTATGTCGATACCTTCTCTTTTTATCTTGAATCTATAGAATATAATTATAGTATGATGATCAACTATCTTGTGGCAGGTTCTATTATTATTTTATTGTCTTGGCTTGTCTTAAACAATCTTTCTTGGTCTTTGACGCATAAGATCAATAATCCTAAAGCAAATATGAAGAAGATGTTTTTTAGGTTCGTCATTTCAAGTTTGGTATATTTTATACCTGTTTTTTTAATAATTACTTTCTTACTTTTTTCTGAATTCAACATTGTGAGTTATTTTGTCTTGGCTTTGTTCACTACAATAATTTTGTTTTTCATGTATATTACATATTCTAATATTGATGAGACTAATTATTTAGATATTACTTCTTATCTTGGATCCTATAAATTATTATTATTATTGTTATTATTATTTTTTATGTGGTTAGCAATTAGCTTTATCTCTTTTTATCAACTATATATTTTTCAGAATTTCTGGAGTTTATCTTTGTTGATTATTTTACATATGTGGTTAAGGAATTTTTTGATTATCTCTTTAAAAAGATTATGATTTATTTATAAATTGAGACAGAAAGTTTTATATATGACTCCTTTTTTCTACATCCCACTTATCATCGCCACCAACCTATATTTTAGATATCAGGAATTCTGGATAAGAATTCTGATACCAAAAATCATAGATTTTTGTGTATGAAAAATTCTAAGCGACATATAGGTGGTTGATTTAAAATTGACGTACTTGATATTACTGTCAAGTATCTGTGATAAACAAACTTTAAGTTTCTATTAGCAAGCGAACGTACTAATAATCGAAGGATGTAAAATTTTAGTTCCCGTTGATCCTGCGGGAGGTTGCTGCTATGGGGATTCGATTAAGCCATGCAAGTCTAGGGGACTCTTCGGAGTCACCGGCAGAATGCTCAGTAACACGTCAATAATCTGCCCTTAGATTCAGAATAACCTTGGAAAACTGAGGCTAAAACTGAATATGAAATACGGATTGGAAAATTATATTTCTGAAACGCAAGGTCTAAGGATGAGTTGGCGGCGGATTAGGTTGTTGGTGAGGTAAAGTATTTCTGAAGGAAATAATTAAAATTTCCTTGGAATTTTATATGCTCACCAAGCCGAAGATCCGTACGGGCCTTGGAAGAGGTAGCCCGGAGAAGGACACTGAGATACTGGTCCTAGCCCTACGGGGTGCAGCAGGCGCGAAACCTTTACAATGCACGAAAGTGTGATAAGGGAATCCCCAGTGCTCATGCACAGCATGGGCTTTTGCCAAGAGTAAATACCTTGGCGAATAAGTGGTGGGTAAGACTGGTGCCAGCAGCCGCGGTAACACCAGCGCCACGAGTGGGAATCGCGATTATTGGGCCTAAAGCGTCCGTAGCCGGTTCAGTAAATCTTTAGTGAAATCGTTCTGCTTAACAGAACGGCGTGCTGAAGAGATTGCTGGACTAGGAACCGGTAGGAGCCAGAAGTATATTAGGGGGAGCGGTAAAATGCAATAATCCCTAATAGACTACCTGTGGCGAAGGCGTCTGGCTAGAACGGATTCGACGGTGAGGGACGAAAGCTAGGGGAGCGAACCGGATTAGATACCCGAGTAGTCCTAGCAGTAAACTCTGCGAGCTAGGTGTTGCATATTCTACGTGGATATGCAGTGTCGTAGCGAAGGTGTTAAGCTCGCCGCCTGGGAAGTACGGTCGCAAGGCTGAAACTTAAAGGAATTGGCGGGGGAGCACCACAAGGGGTGCGGCGTGCGGTTTAATCTAATTCAACGCAGAGAATCTCACCAGAAGCGACGGCAGGATGAAAGTCAGATTAAAGGTCTTACTTGACGAGCCGAGAGGTAGTGCATGGCCGCCGTCAGCTCGTGCTGTAAAGTGTCCTGTTAAGTCAGGCAACGAGCGAGACCTGTGCTTACAATTGCCACTGAACTTTGTGATCAAGCACATTGTAAGGACTGCCCGTGAAAACGGGAGGAAGGTGCAGGCTACGGTAGGTCTGTATGCTCCGAATCTTCTGGGCTACACGCGCGCAACAATGGTATGAACAATGGGCTGCGACTCCGAAAGGAGGAGCTAATCCTCGAAATCATATCTAAGTTCGGATTGAGGATTGTAATTCATCCTCATGAAGATGGAATCCCTAGTAATCGGGCGTCATCAACGCCCGGTGAATATGTCCCTGCTCCTTGCACACACTGCCCGTCAAACCACCCGAGTAGGGTTTAGGTGATATCAGGTTTTGAATCTGGTAGAACCTATGCTCAGCGAGGAGGGTTAAGTCGTCACAAGGTAGCCGTAGGGGAACCTGCGGCTGGATCA
>CAYSVS010000007.1:0-38859 GCA_964434475.1 uncultured Methanosarcinales archaeon | reverse complement strand
ATTTATAAACCAACTTGATCAAATAAATTTTGCAGAATTATCGAATTTCACAATACTGTAGAAAAACAAAAACATTTAAAAATGAGTCGAATTTTAACTTGCTTGGAAAGGTGTAGCTGGGTAGTTAGCCCCTGCCTGTAACCATAAATGGGCTATATGATGGAGGAAAGCCGGAAGAGCGGTATAGGAGATAAACATTGGTCTTGAGTCGTACATTGAAGCTCTGTCCTTATTGACCGATATTTTAGAGAATCAGGTCAGATCAGGAATGAAGCAGCCTTAATTTAGAGTGTTGGTGCTTTAAGGGTAGCGGAGTGGAGGAAAGCTTAGGGTTGCCAGTGTATATCTTTTGTATCCACCTTCTGGCGTGCCTTTCCGCTTATTATCTTACTCAATCAATAAAGCAGGTTTGCCTGGCATTGCATTTTTGGCCTTTCCTTCTTTACTTTTCTCAGCCATTTCTACAACAACTTCAGCATTATTATATTCTTTTGACAAGAATTCTTTTGAAGCTTCTATTATCTTACTCTCAAACTTTTGGTTGACAACCTCTGGAACGCTTCCTGCTTTTATATACTTAGGAATCAATTTAGTGATATCCTTTCCGTGTTTCTTAAGATCATCAACCATAACTTTTCCTATTATCTCTTTAAAGTCTCTTGTCTCATTTAAAGCATCTCTTAACACATCAAAGAACTTGTACTTCCACATTGGAGAAATTATCAGAGTCAACTTCTTAGGATTATCTATCTTAGCCAATTTCAACACTTGCTGAACATCTGATAATATTTGAGATATTAACTCTTCGCCTTTTTGTGCTTCGTCATCTATCTTCTTCTTATCTGCAATAGGCCAAGCAGCATTTGAAACATATCCTTTTCCATTGATAAAATTCCACATTTCCTCGCAAATATGCGGAGTAAAAGGAGTTAATAATTTAATCTGTGTTTCAATGAACTTGTTTATCAATTCTTTATTATAGTCTCCATTTGTCCTTCTTGTATACCATTTAAGATGTCTTTGCAGATCAAGATAACCTTTTAATAAAGCAGACTTGAACTGCATATTTTCAAGATTTTCTGTATTTTCCTTGATAGCAGTATTGATTATAGATTCAAACCAATCATCTACTGGCAGTCTATTCGAACGACCTTTGTTATAATTCTCTTTTACAAACTCATATACATCATTCAGCTTCTTTTGAATGACTTCTAAAAAATTCATGTCAAAGTTAGCGTCGTCTATACCTTCTCCAGAATTAGCTGCGGTTATCCTTACTACATCAGAGGAATATTTTTCATAAAGCTCTCGTGCAGTAAAGAAATTACCTTTTGATTTCGACATCTTCTCATTATCTACCATCACTCTTCCGTTCAGAGCATAAGCTTTTGGCCAATATTTTTCAGGAAACAAAGCAGTGTGATTAAACAAACAGAATGCAAGATGGTTCTGTATAAGATCTTTTGCTGAATTTCTGAAATCAAAAGGATACCAATATTCGAAATCCTTTTTCATCTTATCTATCATCTCAGCACCTATGCCTGTTGATTTTGAAACATCTTCAATATTTCCTTTTGCCATAAATACATAATCAAATAAGCCGTCATTAAGTTTGTCAACAGAAAAACCATAGTCCTCAGGATTCTCTAAATATTTGGATATTGTATTGTACGCCATCTGTAAGGTTGAATCTGATAAACTTTCAACTATCCAATTCTCATCCCATGGCAGCCTGGTTCCTAAACCAAACTCTCTAGCGCATGCCCAATGGTTGAGCCAGTCCAATACATACTCAAACTGCTTCCTGACAACTTCTGGATAAATTGTCATTTTATCTAAGCACTTGTGTGTCAATTTTTTCCATTTAGGATTATTATATTCTATAAACCATTGATCTGAAACTATCTTGACCACGCACTCTGCCAAACATCTGCAAACAACCCTGCCCGTAAGTTCATATAATATGTGTATCTTTTTTTCATCAATTAATTTATTCTTTATCTCTTCCTGTCCTTCGTTTACTAATTTACCTTCTACGCCTAATTCTTTATATTTTTCATTAAACTTGGCTTTTGCGAAAGTCAGTTTATATAGTTCTTTTTTGATTTTCTCTAATTTTTTCCGCTCGTTCTGATTCTTTACTTTATACTTGTCCAAAAAATGCTGAGCACTATTTCCTCCTATTTCTGGAGTGTCAAATATCTCTATAGGTTTAATACCCTTAACCTTATCAATATCTAATCCGAACTTCTTCAATGTTTCTTCATCTTTTTGCAGATCCTGCAAAGCAATAAGATCGTCTGCACTGTCTGAAGGAACGCTATGCACTAATCCTGTGCCATAATCTATATCCAAGAATGTTGCAGGCAACACAAATATCTTTTTGCCGCCATAGCTTTCTGCTTTCTTTCCTATCAAGCTTTTGCCTTCAACATCCCCCTTTATCTTAATATTATAATCTTGTTTTTTTAATTTCTCTATAACTGGTTCCCCTACTATCCAAGTCTCATCTTTAACTTCTATCTCTTTATATTCTTGTTCAGGATTAGCATATAAATTTGTTATGCCCATGATAGTATCTGGCCTTAGTGTAGCAGTAACTATCTTTCTTCCATCTTCTAGTCTGAACTTAAACAAACAGAATTCTTGCGGAGTTTCTCCTTCGCCTTCGGCTCTTGCATGATCTCCTACTGGGGTGTTGCATTTAGGACACCATACAACAGGATGCTTTCCTTTCTTAACATACCCTTTTTCTTTTAGTTTATTGAACTGCCATCTGATAAATGCATCATAAGCAGGATTTAATGATGTTGTAATAAAAGTATATCTTTCATCAACAGCAAAACCTAAGGCCTTGATATCCTTTAGTGTTTGTTTAGGAAAATATTTGATCCAATGTTCTGGTTCAGCAAAATCAGAGATTTCTTTATCATTTATGCCTAACTGTTTCAATATTTTTATCTGTTTCTCTTCTCCTTCTTTAACACGTTTTGCAGCAGCAACTATTGGTGTTCCTGTACAATGAAATCCCCATTTGAACAATACATTATATCCCTGCATCCTTTTGAATCTTGCAGTTATCTCAGGAGACATATAGTTGAACATATGGCCAAGGTGTAGTAATCCGCTCATATATGGATATGGTGTTGTCAAGTAATATTTTTTTTTTTTGTAATCTTTTATTTCAACCTTGAAAACATCATCTTTATGCCATTTTTCTTGCCATTTGTCCTGGATTTTTTTGAAATCTATCATTCTCATGTCACCAAGAAAAATATAGTTTATTTAAATGTTACTTTTTAAATATAAAGAAAAAGATAAAATAAAAAATTCTAAAATTTCTTGAACTTAGCAGCAGTATCTATCAGCTCAATCTGTGATAGGAATATACTTCTGCAGCAGTATCTTGTCAAGCCAAGATCATCCATCACTTTTTTTGGCTGTTCGCCTCTTTCTATCCTCGTTGAGTATTCTTCCCAAAGCTGTGAAATAGGCTTTCCGCATGAAAAACATCTTATAGGTATAATCATCTTTGTTCACCTGTAGGATTTCTGCCTTTTGGCTCTTGCTTTTGAATCGTTTGGCTTGTACATCTCTTTTCTTCTCACATCAGCGACTAATAGGTGCCTGTCATAATCCAGGAACATGTTTTTTATTTTGTCGTCTTTTGTGTATTCTACTATCGCTCTTGCTATAGCTAATCTTGCAGCTTCTATTTGACTCATCATACCGCCGCCTGTTACTTTGACGCTTATATCTACTTTGTCCTTTATCTTTTCAGTTAGTATCAAAGGTTCAGCTAATTTAAGCCTCATCAGATCAGGCTCTACAGTATCAAGCAATTTATTGTTGAATCTGATAATGCCTGTGCCTTCCTTAAGCCTTGCTTTTGCAATAGCTGTCTTCCTTTTTCCTGTAGTGCAAATGACTTTCATTGTTTAGCCCCCATAATCTTGCTTATTTCTCCAACTTCAACATATTTTAAGTTAGGGAGTTTTTCTGCTTTAGCTTTCTTAATTATTACAGCTTCTCCTTTTACATCTTCTGGTTCGCCAAGATAACATTTGATTTTCTTGAAAGCTTCAGCTCCTCTTGGTGTTTTGTAAGGCAGCATGCCTCTTATTGTTCTTTTGACCATTAAGTCTGACCTTCTTGGAACATGGGGTCCGTGGCTTGGTTCTCCTCTGCTTCTCTTCTGCTTGTACTTTTCAACCACTTGGTTTTTTGTGCCCGAAATTACTGCTTTATCGCAGTTTATTATAGCTATATCCTGTCCAAGCAAAGCTTGCTCAGCAGCAAAAGCTGCCATCCTTCCTAATATTAATCCTTTAGCATCGATAATCATATTATTCACCCTATTATCCTCACTTTGCTTCCTTTTGGATTTTGTTCTGTCAATTCTGTGATAGTCATCGCTTTGCCTTTAGCATCTATCTTCTTTTTAGCAGAGTCTGAAAAAGTCCATGCTGCGACATTAACTTTGTGGTCAAGTTCGCCCATGCTTAGTATTTTTCCAGGCACCACTATAGTTTCATTTTCCTTTGTATATCTATTGATCTTTGAGATGTTAACTTCTCTTCTATTTCTTGAAGGCTTTGACAGATCATTTGCTACCCTTTTCCAGATACTCACTTCCTGTTTTCTGGACAAAGTTTTCAGTTCATCTATAAGCCTTATCAAATTTTTGTTTGTTGGTTTTGTTCTCATTTTTTATTCCTCCACTGACGCGCGCTTTAGCGCTCGCAAAGTTTAAATTTCGCTGAGCTTGGCTGAAAAATCATCGCATTTATCTTCTATTATTTCTGCAGCTCTTTTTGTTATTGTCTTTGCGTCTAATTGTCCCCATCTTTCGATTGTAAAAATAAAATTCTCTTTTTCTTCTGTCACTGTCACATTGTTTTTACTCTCTTCCTGACAAGATAGACAAAGATGGCATGTTTTTAGTTTATCTGTGTTGACTGTAATCTTTCCTTTTTTTTCCTCTAGTATGTTAAGAGGGCAGGATTTTACTGTATCTTCCACATCCTTGTTTGGATTCTTTATTTTTATGTTGGCAGGATGTTTGTAGAACACCAATCCTGGAGAGAACTTCGCATGTTCTTTGCCTTTTCCAAGTATTGCGGTAGCTTCAAGCTCAATCTCTTGTCCTTTTGTAAGTTTCGTTATTATGGCGTTTTCATGCACTGGTTTGACTTTAGGATCCTGGCTTTTTATGTCTGAAGCATGTACATATCCTGGCCCTTTCGCTTTTAATGTAAGCTTGAGCTGGCATTGTGCGCACCCTTCTCCGTTGCATGAGCATTTATCAGGTAGATTGTATGATTTAAGATCAGTCTTAAGAACTACCAATCCTAGCCTCTGTGCGACCATCTCGTCATATAAGATGCCTGAGTTTTTGGAAATCTCTACTGTGTCTATGGCCATAGCAGGTACTTCATTTATCATGGTTCTTCTTAATGCGTTAGCGAAGCCTGGTGTGCTTTTTTTTAAAATAAAAGATGATGTGTTTTTGTCTTTTGTTTTAAGCGTTTCAATTTCCATTTTTATACTCTCCTTCCTCTTCTTCCGCCTTTTTTTCTGCATCCGTCGTGAGGAATTGGCGTAACATCTTCGATCACTCCAATTTTTAATCCCATCCTTGATAGTGCTCTTACTGCTGCCTGTGCTCCTGGTCCTGGGTTGTTAGGGCCGTTGTGTCCTCCTGGCGCTTTTATCTTTACATGTATGGCATTTATCCCATGTTCTCTTGCTGTTTCTGCTGCTTTTTTAGCGGCCATCATAGCTGCAGTAGGTGAACTTTCTAACCTGTCCTGTTTAACGACCATGCCGCCCGATGTTCTTGTAATTGTCTCTGTTCCAGTTATATCTGTGATGTGTATTATAGTATTGTTGTAAGATGCATATATGTGAGCTACACCCCATTTCAAAGGACCTCTTTTTCTTTGCGGTCTTTTATTGCTTGAAGGTTTTGTATTTTTCATTTTTCTTCACCTTCCTTAGATTCTTTTTCGTCCTCTGCTTTAACTTCTTCCTTTTCTTCTATTTTTCTTTCAGGATGCTCTTCATCGCTTAAGCTCGAGTTATCGACGAATGTTAATGTGTTCTCTTCTTTCACTGGGACTATGTATGAAGGTACTGTCAGTTTTTTTCCATTTATCTGGACATGTCCGTGCACTATGAATTGTCTTGACTGTTTCATGGATCTTGCAAGATTTTTTCTGAATATTATTGTCTGCAGTCTTCTTTCAAGCACATCTTTTATTTTTAGGTCAAGAATATCTTCCAAAACTGAATTCTGGCCTATCAATCCTAATCTTTGGGCCCTTTGCAGAAGCTGTTTTCTTTCTATCTCTGCTTGACTTGTTCTTAATGCGATAAGATGTTTTGCTTGTTTAGCCATGCTGTCTACTACTGAGTTCATCTTCCATATCTCTTTCTTGTTCTTTAGTCCGTATTCTCTCAATAATTGTTTTTCTTCCTCAACTCTTCCTTTGTTCCAAGGATGTGAAGGTGTTTGGATTTTTGATCTTGTTCTTCTTGGATCTCCCATGATTATCAACCTTTATTTTTTTCTTTTTCTGCCTGTAAGTTTGCTTTTGTTCCTTCTGAAATTACTTTTTGTCCTTTGACCTCTGCAAGGCAGTCCGTCAATATGTCTGAATCCTCTGTAGCATTTCATCTTTTTCAGGCTTTTTACATCATTATCCTGTACAAAAACTACGTCTGAAGATACTAGATGTGTATCTGCTCCTGTTTCAGGTTCATTTCTTCTGTTCATCATCCATATAGGAACCTTGAACTTTATAGGATTTTTTATAACTTCATCTAGTTTATCTACTTGTTCGTCGCCCATATCTCCTGTTTTCTGATTTCTGTCTATTCCTGCAAGCTTGCATATTGCATTAGCATACATGAAGCTTACTCCTTTTATCTTTGTTAGAGCCTGGCCTATTTTTTTATTTCCGTCCAGGTCAGTGTTGACTACCCTGACGATATGCCTAAATTCTTTATTGCCTTTTTCCATGAATAAAACCTCCAAGGTTAGATTACATTATAGAATTATGAAAGTGTAATTCCATAATGTCACAGTCCCTTACTAGCTGCGATTCTTTGATCATACCAACACTAATTGATACGACACTATGTATGTTCTTGAGAAAATATGTTTGTTTATAAATGTTTCGGGTGATGCACAATATCTTTATCCGGAAATCAGATTTCAGGAATTTCTATTGGTTGGATCCTTTTTTATTTTTGATAAAGAAAGGGCGACCGGCGAGAGTCGAACTCGCTCCTAAGGTTATCAGCAGCGCTGAGAGATCAACTCTCATATTTGCGCTTCCACAGACCTCAATGCTAACCGTTACACTACGGTCGCCATGAGATGAAAGCAGAAAGAATTTACTTATAAATGTTTTGTAAAAAACCTTTGTGTTGAAAAACCCATGATATCACAAACCCAAGACATAGGTTTACTTGTCCAGTATAACTATAAAAAAATAAGGCAGTACAAAAGCAGCTAGATAGAGCAAGCTCATTACCAAAGGATTATGATATATCTCCAACTCCAGCAGTTCTGCAAAAAAATTAGATGCTCTAACCATTATTCCTATGTTTATGACAGCTACTGCAGGCATTATCAATCCTGCAAAAAGATGATGGTGTTTTTCAAGATGTTCTATGTCCTTGACTATAAAACTGAATAATGTTCCGAAAATAAGGCCCATTATTATTACGACTATAGTAGAAAAACCGCTTCCAAGTACAATAAGAAAAGGTACCAGAAACAAAGCTATACCTAAATTACATGTTGTGATTATCAACAGAGCGATCCAGTACATCAATTTATTCATTTCTTTTCTGCTTTCTGATTTATCTTCTATCTTGTGCGTTTCGTTTATTGATTCAGCTTTTATAAGGTCTGCTTCGCTCCAGCCCTTAAGCCTGAGTTTTTCTTTTACTCTTTTTTTCATTTTAAACCTAATATTCTGTATATTTTATCATGCCAGTTAAGCTGTTTTTTCTTTTCTACTGCATCTGGTTCGAAATAAGTGTCTCCTATCAATCTTGACGCTAATCTCTTATAACTCTTGCTTGGTTCTGATTCTGGCTGCCAATATACTATAGGATGCCTTACTTTTATGCTTTCCCTTACTGATTCATCGTAAGGTATTTCTCCAAGTATCGGCTTTGTCAATATACTTTCTATATTTTTAGATGACATGTCTATGCCGTCGTTTTTAATCTTGTTGACAACAATCCCTAAAACACTAACCCCTTTATCTTCACAGAATCTTATTGTTCTTAACGCATCTGTAACAGAAACCATGTCGGGATTTGTCACCACTAGCGCTTCATCTGCTAGTTCAAGTATATGTTTTACTTCCTCTCCTATGCCTGCTGCACAATCGAGCAAAACAACCTCTACCTTGTCTTTAAGTTCTGTTATGTGGTGTTTCAGCTTTGATAAGCTTGAGCCTTCTACATCATCAAAAGCTATACTTGCAGGGATTATTTTTAATCCAGATGGATGTCTGTATATAGATTCCAATATGCTTTTTTCCTTTTTCAGTACATGGTTAAGATATGTAGGAAGATTGGTATGTCCAAGGTGGAGTCCTATGTTGGGCATTTTTATATTGGCATCTACTATTAATGCATCTCTTCCATAATATTTCAGCGCCATTCCTAGATTTATGGTGGATATGGTTTTCCCTACTCCTCCTTTTCCGCTTAATATTGCTATATGTTTAGTCATAGAGATCACTCTCTTCTTCTATCACTTTTCTTTTATATTTGTCAAGGAATTCTTTAAGTTTTTTATAGTATTCTTGTATTTCGTCTATGTCGACTTTGACTATATTCTCTGTTTCGTTTTCAGGATCTATTATTGTGCTGGTCATTGTCACATGTCTTCTAAATTCAGTGCTTCTTGTGAATTTTGCTCTTAATAATCTTCTTAAGAATTTATAGAACTCGACATGTTTTATCAATTCCTCGTCTTCTTCGTAATGTTTTACGATAGTCTCTACTTTTATTCCTGGCGCAGAGGGAATATCTTCTATTTTTTTATCTTCTTTAAGAAGTTCCAGATATCCGTTTATTATGAACTCATAAGAATTTATTATTCTTTCTATAGTGTGTCTGATAACATCAACTGTCCGGGTATATTTCAAACTGACAAAAAGCAGATGATCTGCTCTTTTTTTCTCATCTATTGCATCCATTAAAAATTCTGTCATTTTTCAATATGTTTTGTACAACTTGGTTGTATAGTTTTGTTTTTGCGATATAACTTTTTAGTGTTTCTGGTGAAATAGTCTTTGTATCATAATTGCTGCTGCATATCACAAATTTGTTTTTTCTTGGAAATTCCATAGGGCTTTTCTTATGTGCATGTAAAGTTTCTTTTATCTCTCTTATTGTTTCCATAAACTCTTTCTCAAAATTATATCTTTTTGCTATCCTGTTCCTGAATACGTCAAACTTCGCTTCAAATTTGTCAGTATAACTAGGAATTCTTTTGTAAAGTCTTTCGTATTCGAGCATAGTATCTAATATGCTCAATAATGATGAATTAAGATTATCCAGTACGACCAAAAGAATTTTTGGGTCTTTAACTAAAGGATATGTTGTGCTTAACATATGATCTGCAGTATGCAGGTGTTTTTTAGCTCTCGCATTAGATTCTTGGAATTTTTCCATTGAATAGATAAGTATGTATTCTATACTTTTAAACTTTATTCTTTTAAACCCATAATTGCTTCAGCAATATCTCCTTTTGTAAGTTTAAGGGCTTCTTTTGCAGTATTCTCATCAACATTTGCCTGTTCCATGACTGTTTTTATGTCGTCTTTGTTTATTTCAGGTGTTGTATCTACTTCTTTAGTTATTTCCTCTCCTACAACTTGATAGGTCATCTGTCCCATCATATTCACCTTGCTTACTTGAGGATTCTTTATTATTATTTCCTTATCGCTGCATTTGATTATCACTTCTGTGGCATCTATCTCTTGCTGAGCTATACCTAGTTTCTTCATAGCTTGCTGCATCTTTCTAGGATTCATTCCTGGAATCATCTTAAACACCCATTATGGAAGGCCCATATACGTGAAGAAATATCATTATGACAACAACTACAAGTATAAGTATAATCACGCTTCCTGGTGAGAATTCAAATCTACTTTTGTTTTCTTCATAATATCTCATCAATCCGCCGCCTGACATAGGCATTGATATCTTGTCTTTTGCCATTTTAATTAGATTTTTTATTGGATTATATAAAATTTATGGTAGAAAGAGTATAAGCCGTCTTCTGTCAGTCTTTACGCATAGCATAAACAGACTGTCTTTGCATTATACTTAGCTCCTTAATGGATTGCACAGGCCAGGGCTCACCGTTTAATCTTTCCCTGTGGAGACGTCAGCGGGTTACCACTTTGAGTGGTGCCAAAAATGCTTGCATTTTTGAGCAACTTGTTTCTGTCACCAGATTCTTCGCACGCATCATTCCATTATCCACAGGAAGTGTCGTTTCTGAGTGGTTGCCATCCTTTTCAGGATCTCTTGCGAGTGGCTTTTTGATTGTGGACGGACTTTCCTCAGCATAAGCCGAAAGCAAAGTATCTTCCTACCAATGAATATTATTTTCTTTTTTTTGAAATCTTGCCTATCTCTTTTTTGATAAGCTTAAGTTCTTGAGTGTGTTTTATCAGCAGTTCTTCTTTTATGTTCTCTGCTATTGCCAGCAGAACTAAAAATATGACCAGTAAAAGCCACAGGAAAATCGCTTGTATCAGGTCCCATGATAAAAGGAAACCTTGTGCAATAAGCATCTTTTGCATAAGCGCATATCCGAATAATACTACAAAGATACCTATAAACACTATAATCTTTTCAAGATATGTAGGATTTCTTGTAAACTCTAATAACTTCACCCAATCACCCCTTTTTTAAGCATTATATGGTAGAAGTATTTATAAATGTTTGGTTTATATTTTATCTTTTTTCATTTCAATAATTTTCAACTTATCTTTGCCAGAATACACTTCTTTCTTGCTTGCAATCTTGAACTTGCCCTTTTCTGCATACTCTATAAGCTTTTCTTGGTTATGCAGCAAAGCGAATATTCTTCCGTTATCCTTAAGTACAAATTCTATCTGATAAAAGAATTCCTTGTATATCTTCTCAATTATGTTTGTGCTTGTCCTTTTAGATACTTCTGGAAAATACGATACAACAATATCAACACTTTTTTCATCAAGTTTAGTATCCAGCCATTCAACGTCTACTTTGCTGAATTTCAAGGATTTCTCTATCCCTGCTATATTTGCATTCTTTTTTATCTTTTCAATATTAGGAAGCAGTGCATCAAACGCGAATATTTTTGGCTTAGATTTCTGCTGCTCTTTGTCCATATCTTCAAATATCTTCGTATCTACTTCAATAGGAAACTTAAACTTATCTTTATCATAAAATCTTGGCGACACATTTCTGGCGAATAAAGCAGCTTCTATCGCAATAATCCCATTGTTAGAGAAAGGATCGAGTAATACTTTATCTTTGTCATATTTTGCATGTTTCAATAAAGAATAAGCGAATGTTCCTTTCAAAGATTTATGTGAAAGGAATATCTTGTAACTCCTTTTGCTTAGGTCTATGCCGCAAAAATCTATTCCCGTGTATGCAGTATTTCCATTCAGATATACTATTACTGTAACATCAGGATTATCGAGATCTACTTTACTGTCCAGGCTTTCAAAGAAGACTTCTCCTATATCTTTTTCCACATTCGAATCTTCTTGTTCATGATTTTGTTTAATGCATCTTACTGCAAAGGTCTTTTTATAAAAATAATATTTATCGTATTTTATTTCCTTGCTTTTTGCAAGCATATCTTTATGATCTTTAAAATCAAAATCAGAAAACAATATCAATATTCTGTTTGCGCTTTGGCTTAGGTAGCTTAACCTTAATAAGCTTTTTTCATCAGCTTCAAAGATTACGCAGCTGTCTTTCTGCTCTGTTTCTGTTTTTACTAGTCTTTTTATCTCTTCAGAACAAACTTGCTCGAATCCCTTGTTGCATATTGCCAGACATCTCATTCTTTAATCTCTTTGTTCTCTTCAGAGATTTTTTTTTCTTCTTCTTCATGCTCGTCCTTGATGTCTACATCCCCTAACTCTTCTTTCTCTTCAGGATTTTCTTCTGCAAGCTCCTTTTCTTCCTGCTCTTCTTCTGTATCTTTTGTTACATCTGTATCTGCCGGATCTCTTTCTTCATTTATTATCTTTGCAGCTGCTACAACTATGTCATCTTCTGCGAGACGCATAATCCTTACTCCTTGCGTGTTTCTTCCTATTGTTGAGATTCCTGATACTGGAGTCCTTATAATTATTCCTTTATGGCTTATGAACATGATATCGTTGTCAGGGTATACGCTCTTGATTGTAACAACATCTCCGTTTCTTTCATTTGTTTTTATATTAATTACCCCTATGCCTCCTCTATTGATGAGCCTATAATCTTTCAGAGGCGTTTGCTTGCCATATCCGTTTTCTGTAATAGTGAGAAGTGTTTTTTTGTCTGTAGCGATCTCCATGCCTACTACTTCGTCTTTTTTTCTAAGTTTGATGCCTCTCACTCCTCTTCCTGTTCTTCCTATAGCTCTTACATCTATCTCCTTGAACTTGATGGCCATTCCTTTTTTTGTACCCAGTATAATTTGTCTTTTTCCGTCAGTCATTTCTACATTTATCAAATGGTCGTCGTCATCCAGTGTTATACCTCTTATGCCTCCTCTTCTTGGTCTTGAAAAAGCTTTTAGGTTGACTTTTTTGATAATTCCTTTTTTTGTTGCCATGACAATATTATGGCTATCATCAAACTCTTTTACTTTCAGCATAGCTGTGACTTTTTCGCCCTTTCTTATGTTCGTCAATAGGTTGACTATCGCTTTTCCTCTTGCTTGTCTGCTTGCTTCTGGAATCTGATATACCTTAAGCCAATGCACCTGGCCTTTGTCTGTGAAGAACAAGATATAGCTGTGTGTTGATGCTACAAACAGATGTTCAACAAAGTCCTCTTCTTTTGTGCCTGTCGCTATTATGCCTCTTCCTCCTCTTTTCTGTTGTTTATATATATTCAAGGGGGTCCTTTTTATGTATCCTGCATGGGTTGCAGTCACCACCATCTTCTCTTCTTTTATCATGTCTTCATATTCTATTAGTGTGTCGTCTCCTTCTATAAACTGCGTCTTTCTTTCGTCATTGTATTTTTCCTTAAGTTCAATAAGTTCTTTTTTTATTATATCCAATACTTTTTGTCTGCTTGCAAGGATTTCTTTAAATTCCTCGATAAGATTCAATAATTGCGTATGTTCTTCTCTTATCTTTCCTTGTTCCATATTCGTCAATTTCTGAAGTTTCATTTCAAGTATTGCTTTACCTTGCGCTTCTGTAAGCTCAAATCTGTCTTTCAACAGGCCTATAGCAATATTTGTAGATTTTGAAGCCTTGATTAGTTTGATAGCTTCGTCTATATTGTTCAGAGCAATGATAAGGCCTTCAAGTATATGTGCTCTTTTTTCAGCTTTATCTAGTTCAAACTGTGTTCTTCTTGTTATTACCTCTATCCTGTGGTCTTTATATTTTTCAAGTATCTGTTTAAGATTCATTACTTTTGGTTCGTTGTTATCTAATGCAAGAAGTATTACTCCAAATGTTGTCTGCATAGTAGTATATTTGTAAAGTTGGTTCTCTACTACCTGTGAGTTTGCATCTTTTTTAAGTTCTATTACTATTCTCATTCCTTCTCTGTCTGATTCATCCCTGAGGTCAGAGATTCCTATTATTTTTTTGTCCCTTACCAGGTCAGCTATCTGTGTTATAAGGTTGGTCTTGTTTACCATATAAGGTATTTCTTTTACAACTAGCTTCCGTTTATTCTTATTCTCTTCAAGCTCTATTTTTGCCCTTACTATTATCTTGCCTCTTCCATATTTATATGCGCTTAATATTCCTCCTTTTCCGCATATGAAACCTCCTGTTGGAAAATCAGGCCCTTTAATATGTTCTATCAATTCTTTTAGCTCAACTTCAGGATCATCTATTATTTCAATGATTCCGTCTATAATCTCTCCTACGTTATGCGGAGGTATATTTGTTGCCATGCCTACAGCTATTCCTGCACTTCCGTTTATCAGAAGGTTGGGCAGTTTTGCAGGTAGCACTGTAGGTTCTTTCAATGAACCATCGAAATTAGGCATAAAATTAACAGTGTTTTTATCGATGTCTGCTATCATCTCTTCAGCCATCTTCTTAAGCCTGGCTTCTGTATATCTCATCGCTGCTGCTGAATCGCCGTCTATGCTTCCGAAGTTGCCTTGGCCGTTCACCAAAGGATATCTCAACGAAAAATCTTGAGCCATCCTTACCATTGTGTCATATACAGCACTATCTCCGTGTGGGTGATACTTGCCTAATACTTCACCTACTATTCTTGCTGATTTTTTGAATGGCTTGTTATGGTACATTCCCATTTCGCTCATAGCATAAAGGATTCTTCTGTGCACTGGTTTTAGCCCATCCCTTACATCAGGCAATGCTCTTGAAACTATTACGGACATAGCGTAATTAAGGAAGCTGGTCTTCATCTCTTCTTCTATGACTATCTCAGATATTTTTTCTATAGGGAGATCCTCTTTATTTTTTTTAAGTTTGATCTCTTCTTCCTTTTGTTCTATGTTTTCTGCCCTGTCTTCAGGATCTTGTTTTTGTTCTTTTTCGGTCATTTTTATTTTTTCAATATTTTTTGAGTATATAATAAAGGATTTAATACTTATTTATAAGGGTTTTCTTAATTATCCTTTTTTTAACAACTGTTCTCTTACTTTAAAACTTCTGCCGCAGTATACGCATCTTTTTCGTTTGTCCCTTAAAATTTTATCTCGTGTGTGATAGCGCATATTTTGCTTGCATCTAGGACATTTAAGAATAAACATCATTCTTCTTCATGTTTTGCATGCTCTGGAATATCTCCGCCTTCATCAATCAAAGGTTGAAACTCTTTTTCTGATTTTTTTGTCTTAAGCGTCTCTATACGGCCTTCTTCTTCTTCTTTGCTCTCTTCACTTGGCTCTTTCTCTTGCTTTAGGCCAAACCCTTCTTCTTCTTCATCGCTTTTCTGCTCTTCTGGTTCTTCTTTATTTTTTCTCTTTTCTTCTTTCTCTTCTTCTTGTTTAGGATGAAGTATTTTTTCTATCTCTTCCTGGACATCTTTTTCTTCAGCACTTATTCCTTCTCCTTCTTCTTCGTCTTTTTTATCTTCCCATATATTTTTTTTACCTTCTTTTTCTTTTGTTTCAACAGTCTCTTCAGTCTTATCTTCATCCTCTTCTTCATCGCTTTCTTTTTCCTTGTATATCTCTAGATTTCCTATCTCTTTTTTTGTCTCTTCTGTCTCGGGTTTTTTTTCACCATATGTTTCTAATTCCTCTGGCTCTCCTGATGTTTCATCTACCAAGGCAAGATCGTCATCTTTTTCAGGTTTTGTTTCCAGTTTTTTATCATATTCTTCAAGATGATGTCTTTCTCCTTCTTTATCTTCAAGATCTATACCTGCTTCTAATCTTTCTTGTTCTACTTTAGCTTTTTTTCTTTCTTTAGCCAATGCTTTCTTTTTTTCCTCTATCTCTTCGCTTGCTTTTTCTCCTGTAAGTATTTCTTGTTCGTATTGTTCAACTTTATCTTGTATTTCTGCAGGTATGTATTCCTTGAAAGCGTTCTCTGCTTCTTTTTTGTTTGGCAGGTCAAAATATTGGAAGAATTTTTCAGTAAGTTTTATTGTTCTTGTTCTTCCGTGCTTACTTCTTGTTATGAATCCTAATTCTTCTAGTTCTGAGAGATGGTCATAAGCCTTGTTTGTTCTTATATGTATAACTTCATTCTGCAGTATAGGATATTTCCATGCTATCACTGCTAATGTTTCCATAATAGATTTGCTTAATTCTGTTTCTACACCTAAATTTTGTATTACTGGGATAAAAGGTCCATCAACACCTAGTTTCCATGAACTATCTTCATTGATGAGTTTTACAGGACCTGATCTTTGTTCATAATCTTTCTGAAGCTTAAATAATGCATTCTTAATATCTTCATGTTTTCTTGTCTTGCATATCTTGCTTATTTCTTCAAGCTCCATCTTTTTGCCTACTGCAAAAAGCACAGCTTCAATCTTTTGTTTCAGTTCCTGCATCATTATCCCTCTTTTCATCCCTTGTTATTACATATAGATTATCTTCTTTTTTCTGTATTCTTCCTTCCTTTATCAATAGCTCTAAAAAAGGCTCAATCTCTTTTTCGTTGATTCCTGTTCCTTTTGCCAACTGCTCTTTTGTTAGTTTTTTCCCTAATAAAGCTACTGTTAACATATTTTTTATTATCGTGCCTGTATTCTTTTTAAGGAAAATGTTTTCATTTTTAAGTTTCTTTACTGCCATATCCAGCATGTGCAGTTTGCTCTGTAGGTCGTTCATCAGGTCGCTCATCTGCGATGATTTCATAATCATCTTTTCTGGCTCCATTATCTCTATGCTAGATGGCATGTAATCAAAGCAGAATGCTGTTATATTCTCTATCTGCTTTGTATTGAAATCCAACTCAGCAAAAGTGCTGAACATTCCGTTTTCCTGTTCTTTTGCAGGCATTATTTCTGAAGTTAAGACATCAAAATTATTGTCTTCTTTGATGTTGTCGATATATTTATTTATGGTATTTTCTATATGTTCTTTTGGCTTGCCCAGTACTTCAATCACGGCTCTTGCTTTTATTTTTGGTTTTTCTTCATCTGTCATTATAAAATAAAGAATAAATAAGGTATTTTTTATATCTTTTGATTTTTCATTTAAATATTTTTGGCTTTGATAACTAAAACCACGCATAAAGCCATTAATCCTGTAGCTATAAAAAACATGACATTTTCAAAGGATTTCTTTGAACTTGATTTATAGATGGTAATAGGTTCGTCAAACTTCTCCTTTTCAGAAAATGTTTTAGGAGATTCAATATTCCTCATTCCTAGCAATTGTGTATCTTTTTCCAGTACTTGTATGCTGCCGTCCGTACTTTTTATTTTTAACTCTTTTATATCTATGATTTCACTATCTTCCTTAAGCAGTAAGAAGAACGTATTCGGTCCTTCAAAAGCTTTAGCATTAAATGTGAGGTTATCGCTTTCTTCTATATCTTTTTCTTGTTCCTGCATGAAAGATTTAAGCATAACTTTATATTCCTTGTTTGCAGTTATATCTGCAACCAGTTTTATGCTGTTATTGGCTGTTTGTTCTAATCTGAAATCATTTATTTTCCCTTTTTCGGATATTATTATGTTCTTTGTGATTTTTTTGTATGTCTTTTGGTTATCCAGTTTTATTTTTACCATTATCTTATAATCTCCTGGCTCTATATCTTTATCTAATTTGATTCTCAATCCTAATGTTATGCTGGACCCTGGCTTTATGCTTATCTTTTGCAGATTTGCATCCCTGTCTCCGCTGTAGCATTTGCTTCCTCTATATGCATAGCTGTGTGCTTTAATATCCTTATCTTCATCATCCTTGTTTTCCAGCTTTACTTTGACAATAATCTCTTCATCAGGCATTGCAGTCAAAGGAGCATCTTGTATACGATAGTCGAATCCGCTGCTAGATCTTGAACTTTCGCAATTCTCTGCATCGTTGCATAAACTGGATTCTCCTTCTATCTTGATGTCTGCTGTTTCAGTTTCTGCTAGTCCTGTAATCACTAATGTATGTGTTCCATCTTGATAATCTTCATCACAGTTAGGCTTTAGCTGTAGGGGTAAAGTCAAACTATATTTTGTATTTTTGGTATGCAGACCTGCTTTAGATGTATGTTTTGTCAGTTTTTCTCCTTCATCATTCTCTACATAAGCTTGTATAGAATATTTTGCTGTATCGTTCTTGTATGTTTTTAGCTTAACCCTAAAACATTCTCCCCATTTTAATTTATCATCGCTTCCAGCATAAATTTTTTCTATCGTGATGTTTGCATTGTTTGTTGTATTGCTCTCGCTTATGTCTGTTCCTTTGATTATCACATATTTTTTTGCAGAATTATCTCTTGTATCAGAATCATTACATGCTATCTTAACCAATCTCGATCTTATTACAAATGCTCTGTCTAACTCATCTATTGTTTTGGTGTAAGTTTTCTGGTTTGTATTCGTGGTATTGTATTTGTTCTTTACTATGTCCTTAAAAAGGTCCTCTATCCAATACTCTATAATGTATGGGAAACTTTCATTGTTAAGGTTGTTGTAGTATTTTATGCTCTCTCCGTTCTCATATACTAATTTTTCTGTAGATATGTTCAATGAAATATTGCAGGGTATTGAAGATGTATCTATGACTTCAACATCCTTGCAGGCAACATCATTTGCTAAGTTGGTATCATTTACACTGCTGCTTGTTATCCTGCCGCATATTGTGTAATTGCCTACAGAATCTGGAAACCATTCTCCTGTGTTTGTTGTTGAATATTGGTTTACCTCATCCTTTACAAAACTGTTTTGCTTGATTATACTTCCTGATTTTGTGATGTTATAATCTACATTTATGTCATATGCTTTTCCAAGTTCTGAATTTAGATTTGTTATCTTGAACAGCTTTTCTAGTTCAAGATTAAGATAAGCTATATCTTCAATATAAACTTCAAGCATAATGTCGTGGCTTGTGCTTGGCTGTTCACAATCGTGGTGGTTTTCTTTTCCAGGGCTTCCCCCTATTAAACAAGACTGCGTCCAGGTTCTGTTTACCAATTCAATGCTATAACCATCTTCTGCAAAGCTTGAATTATAGTAAACATAGTCTATCTGTGTATTGTTAGGATAATACAAATAAACTGTGTCTTCTGTATTTCCCAGATTGTTTCCTATCGTTAGTCCAGCAGAATATATGCTAATGTTAAATCCTGAGCAGTTAAACCCTTCTTCGACAATTAAGGAATATGTTGTATTGGTTATGTTGTTCAATTTTACTAATGTGTCGTTAGAGCTTGAATCTCCAACAATATATCCTGTAAAATCATATTTTGTATCAGAATAAATCTCTACAAATTCAAGATTGTTATCATACCCAGAAGGGTTGAAGTGTATTTCGTTGATTCTTATTGCATGAGATTGTTGTGTTATTATCGTTGATAGAAATATCAGAAGAACAAATGTCTTCTTCATCAAGCAACCAGCTCTCTCTCAATCTCTTCCCTTTTTTTGTTCTCTATCATCAGTTTCTGCAACATGATATCTGTTTTTTTAATGTCTCCTTTTTCTGCAGTCAGAATATTAATGATAGGATTTATCTTTATGCTTTCTTTTTTTATGAGACTTCTGAGGGTGTTAATTTCTGTTTCCATTTTTTTTGCTATTTTGCTAATTCCTACTAGGTCAACTGCCCATGCTTGCACAACCTCTTTCATACTCTTTATCTGTTCTATCTGTTCATTCAATATGTCTTTCATCTGTTCTATGTTTAATTTTATCTCATTTATCTCATTTCTTTGCTTACTTTTTATCTGTTCAATAAGTTCTTTCTCTCTTTTTTCAGCAAAATTAAGTTTAGCATATTGGTTATATGTATGGATTATCTGCTTCAACGCTTCTATGGTTTCTTTGTCTTTATCGCTTGCTTCTTCTGTCTTTTTTATCTGCAGTTTAAGTATATATTTTTTTAATAATTCTGTTTTTTCTTCTTCTTTTCTCTTGAAGTTTGCATATAGGCTTTCCAAAGTTTCTAATTTTTTTATGTCTTTTTCCAACAGAAGATTTTTCTTTTTCAGAATCTTAAGCCTATTTATCGTGAATTTAATCTTTTTAAGAAGTTTTTTCTGAAGTTTTTTAATATGTCTTCTGACTGATTTTTTCTGCTTATCTATCTTGTCTTCAAGAGCAGTCATCCTATATTTTAATGTTTCTTCAATCTTTGATTCATCTTCTATATCTTTCAGTATTCTTTCAAAATAAGATTTCTGGATTTTTACTGTTTCTTCCAATATCTTAATAAATTTTATCTCTTTTTCCTGCGCATAATCAATATCTATATTCTTGTTGCTTTCATCCCTTAATCTTGCAAATCCAAGTATTTTTGCAGTCAATTTTAGTTTTTTGACTATCATCTCTTTTTCGTCATCATAGAAAAAATTGGTCAAATCAGTGATATACTCATCAATGTCTTTCCACACTTTTATGTTCTTCTGGAATGCGTCGTGTGTTATGCTGTATACTATATCTTCTGCTCTGACTATAAATTTATGTATTGGTCTAAATTTTCCTGAACCTATTATCTTTTCTGCCATTCTTTTATATCTTTGACAATATATTATTTAAACTTTTCTAGAAACCGCTTCAAATGGGAGTATTTTATATGTTCTGATTCCATTTAATATCTTTTTTTCTATTTTATACTCATATATGAGATCATTAGCATATTTTACAATGCTTTCGAAATTTTCTAAATACTTATTTTTCATGCTGTTGATTAAAAATTCTATCTTTTTCTTGTTTTTTATTCCATATGCTGTTTCTTTGACATATTCTGGATTATTTATTTTGTTAATGTTTATTAATTCATCAAAAAATCTCAAATATTCTCTTTTTTTGTTATCTTCTACTTTTTTCATCATCGAGCTTAATTTGTCTACTGAATATAGAAATCCTTTGTGGTTGTAGTTTTGTGTTGCAGATTCTCTGTTCGCTATAGAGTATGTTTTGCAAAGGTCAAATAAAAATTCCATAGCATCGTATTTTTCTATAGGTCTTTCAAACTGTTTAATGAATCTCATCAAAGGTTTATTTATAGTAAGCATAGCATCATTAGAATTTCCTGATTGATCAGCAAGCACTTTATACATAGATAAGACTATGGCATATTTATCTCCATCTATGCCTTCATCATTTATGTAATCAAAAGTATTATAATAGTCCTTTAGGCAAGAAGTTTCACTACCTATTAGATTATCTATATTCTTGCCTGTTGCTTTTGTGAATATGTCATCGATTGATATCATACTTACCCCCGCTCACTATTTACATATTATATTTAGTGTTGTTTATTTATAAATGTTTAGAAATTATATCACTAATTAGTAGTCAAGAAATGGTGACAACAATACAGAGTATATATATAACTAAACAAGGACTAAAAATGCCTAGAAAACACCATCTATTTTCTTTTTGCAGAACTTGCATTTGCCTTTTACAACATTATTATTCACAACTTCAAACCTTTCTCTTTTTATCAGCAGTTTGCCGCATTTTTGGCAGAATGTATCTTCATCATGCTCTGTCATCATATTGCCTATATAGATATATTTCATACCTGTCTTTTTGGCGATATCTTTTGCTTTGAATAATGTTTTCTCCTCAGTTGGCGGAAGATGTGACAACTGAAAATACGGAAAAAACCTGGAGAAATGCAATGGAATATTATTTCCTAATTCATCATAGATAAAATTGCACATATCCTTGATCTGCTTTGGCTTGTCATTCAATGTTGGAATTATCAGATTGGTTATCTCAAGCCAAGTCTTTGATTTGTTTATTGTCTTTAAAGTTTCTTGAACTGGCTTTAGCCATGCCGTAGTAATATCTCTATAAAATTTATCATCTCCTTTGTAATCTATATTTGCAGCATCTATGTATTTCAGCCATTCTTTCAAAGGCTCTTGGTTGATGAAGCCATTGCTCACTATCACATTTTTCAGACCTTTTTTCTTAGCTAGTTTTGCAGTATCTGATACGAACTCAAAAAATACTACTGGATCGTTATATGTATAAGCGATGCTTTCGCAGTTATTTTCTAATGCCATCTTAACGATGTCTTCGGGAAAATACTCTTCTCCTTCTACAATGTCGCTTTGGCTGATTTGCCAATTCTGGCAATGTTTGCATCTTAGGTTGCATCCTATTGTGCCTATAGACAATGCTTTACTGCTTGGAAGAAAATGAAAAAAAGGTTTTTTTTCTATAGGGTCTATTGCTGTAGACACGCATTTCCCATATACTAGCGAATAAAGCTTGCCGTCAATATTCTTGCGTACTCTGCAGAATCCGGTATTTCCTTTTTTTATAACGCATAGTCTTGGACATAATTTACATTGAACAACTTTATCTTTTTGTTTATCCCAATATTGTGCAAGCTTCATAACAGTATCTTTTGGTTGCATCAATATAAACTTTTTCCTATTTTTATTTTTATTTTTAAACCACTTTAAAATAGTTATAAATATTTTCTATTGTATAATGATTAGAAATCTTTTAATAAAGAGCAGTGTTCTAATATATGATATATACTGGGAGGTGTCTTATTATGGGATTTTTACAATTCTTAAAAACAAAGGAAAAAGAGGGATTTAAATTCCCAAGTAAAGAAGAACTTGATATTCCTCCTGCTCCTAAAACGGGTAAAATTGGTGAAGAATCTAAACCTGTTTTCCCTGCAGTTGCAGAAGAAAAAGAAGAAGTTAATCCGATTGAAAGATTCGAAAAAGAATCTATGAAAATCGAGAAAGATGAGTTATCTGAAAGAGAAGATTTGGAATTGCATAAGCCTATTTTCGTAAAAAACGATCTGTTTAAATCTATGATGGACGAGATAGGTGTTGTTGGAAACACACTTAAAGAATCTGAACAGATTATTTCAAGAGTGGGTGAATTCAAATCAGACGAAGACAAAGAATTTGAGAAATGGAGATCTCAAATACTGGACGTACAGCGTAAATTGATTTATGCTGAAAAAACATTATTTTCCTAAAAAAGAGGGTGATTAAAAATGGATATGGACGAAACAATGCCTATTTTCGTAAAAATTGACGAGTACAAATCAGTTCTCGATATTATGAATATGATCAAGTCAAAGATGAATGATGCGAGAGCTACTTTGGCGAAGATTAACGATTTAAAAAATGAAGAGGATGCAGAATTAGAGCTTTGGCATACTGGATTAGAGGAAGTCGAGAGAAAAGTTGACTTTGTTGACAGAACCTTGTTTGAACCTTCATCATTATAGGTGGATCACGATGGTAAAAAAGAAAAAAGCAGCAAGTAAGACGAAAGTTGCATCAAAAAAAGAGGACGTATTTTATGTTGGTGTCCAGGATCCTGTAGAGATAAGAAGGACATTGTTGGAATCCTCCAAGGAGATGGTCCAGCTTCTTCAGAGATACGAGAGATTCAAGGAAGTAAGGAAAGAGAAACATGAGAATATTCTTGAACTTAAAGATACAATCAAGGATACTCGTAAGATGATAAAAAAACTTAAGTCGTCAATACCTAAGACTCACCTAAGGATTGAACTTAAGCAGGAGCATAAGAAGCTAGATAAAGAAAAAACCAAGAAAGCTAAAAAGTCAGGCAAGAAAGAGAAAAAGGAAGAGTTAAAGGAAAGAAAAAAAGAGATTGAGAAAGAAGGAAAAGAAGAACACCTGACTAAAAAAGAAGTAACTGAACTCGAGAAACTCGAATCTGAATTAGCTAATATAGAGAACAAGCTTGGTTCTTTGGTTTAATTTTTTTCTTGATTTATTTTTGTTTGTCTTGATTATTAGTTAAATTTATATATTAATTGCTGGTTCTAAAATCCGTTTTGATATGGGACACTTTAGAATCAGAGATTCACTTGTCCCTGCTCATTCACTTACGTTCATTCGTGGGGATGCCGGAGCGGCCAAACGGGATAGACTCAAGGTACTTGAGTGATGAGTGCTCAATGAGTGCGATGAATATACCGGTATAAGTTATCTATTGGCTTAGTGCCTACAGGGGTTCAAATCCTCTTCCCCACATTTCTTATTTTTTTTGTGTTGTTGAGCTTGCGAAACGCACTTGTTTTTCCCAGGTTTTTTTTAAAAAGCTGGTGAGAATCCTCTTCCCCACATTTCTTATTTTACTATCATACATAACTTTTTTATATTATGTTAAAATCTTCTACAATATATGCGCGGGGGTGGCAGAGTGGTCAAATGCGCTACCTTGAGGGGGTAGTTCCTTAGTGGATACGCGAGTTCGAACCTCGTCTCCCGCATTTTCCTTCTTCATTCTGCCGGATCTAAATAGCATTAACTTTTTATATGTCCTAAACATTGTTTTTTACGATGATTGAAAAAAAGATATTTGACAATCCTAAAAATTTTTATGCAAAACAAAGGGATAATTTAAACTATTTCAAATCTCTTAAAAATAAGCCCAAAGAGCCCTATGTTGTTGTAATTAGAAATATAATTCTTCAAACAGGCTATAATATAGATTCTTTGATAAAATACAGGGATGGAAATAGTTCTATAATCCATAACAACCCTCCTTATTCTAAGATTGTTTAGGTTGTCTTTGATGCTGCATATCTCAGCGATTTATTTAAAAACATTTTTAAATCAAAACATCTTTTCTTCTTTTTTATGATAGAAATAAGAACACTAGGTGGTTATGGAGAAGTAGGCAAAAATTGCACAGCCGTAAGGATAGATGATGAGGTTGTTATTCTAGATATGGGAATACACCTAGAGAATTACATAGCTTATACTGAAGATGAGGATCTTGTGCCTTTGACTGCAAAAGAATTGATAAAAGCAAAAGCTGTACCAGATATTTCATATATCAAAGAATGGAGAAAAGATGTTAAGGCAATAATCCCTACCCATGCACATCTAGATCACATAGGAGCTATCCCTTTTCTAAGCAATAGGTTTAATGCTGAAATATTAGCAACTCCTTATACTTGTTCTGTGCTTAAAAAAATATTAAAGGATGAAAAAATTAGTTTAAAGAATACTCTAAAAAAGATAAATCCTAATTCAAGATATAAGATAAGCGACAAGATCACTGTTGAATTCATCAACATTACACATTCTACTCCTCATACTGTGATGATTGTTTTGCATACCCCTTATGGTATATTGATATATGCTAATGATTTTAAGTTTGACTTAAGCCCTACATTAGGCCAAAAGCCAAATATGAAACGGATTGAAGAGCTAGGCAAAAAAGGTGTGCTTGCTTTATTTGTTGAATGTCTTTATTCAGGGTATCCAAGAAAAACACCTAGCGAAAGGGTTGCAAAAGAGATGCTTAAGGAAGTTATGTTAGGCACTAAAAATAAAGGTAAAGCTGTTGTTATTACAACATTTTCTTCGCATTTAGCGAGACTTAAAAGTATAGTTGAATTCGGCAAGAAGATGAAGCGTAAGATTATTTTTTTGGGCAGAAGTCTCAATAAATATGTTAGTGCTGGCGAAGATGTTAATATCATCAATTTTTCAGATGATGTTAAGCTTGCAAAATATAGGAAACAGGCAAGAAGGGAGCTTAAAAAGGTCGTAGCAGATGGTAAGGACAAATATTTGCTTGTTGTTACAGGACATCAAGGTGAACCAAGAGCTATGCTTAATAGAATGGTTGATTCAGATTTTGACTTTTCTCCTGAGGATATAGTTATTTTCTCATGCCAGGTGATACCTTCAGAAACAAACGAGGAAAATAGAAAACATCTTGAAGACAAGCTAAAACAGAAAGGCGTAAGATTATTCATAGATATCCATACGTCGGGACATGCTTCTCGAGAAGATTTAAGGGATCTTATAAATATACTTAAGCCTCTGCATCTTATTCCTGCACATGGAAACAAAAAGATGATGAAAGATTTCAAGGAATTGGCGGTTGAGATGGGATATATAGATAAGAATATACATTTGCTGGATATACATTCAAAGCTAATTCTTTAATCTCAATATTATATTAAAGAAAACTTTAAATACCCCTTATTATTTTGTAAAATTATAATTAATTATAAATAAATGAGGGGATTTATCATGAAACTTACGCTTGCAGAGCCAAAATATCTTAAGGAAAGTATTTCAATAATTTCTGAGTTGGTAAATGAAGCTTCTTTTAAAATTACAAAGGATGCAATAGAATTAATCGCTATGGACCCTGCAAATGTTGCAATGGTGATCTTTAAGCTACTAAGCAGTTGTTTTACAGAATATAATGTTCAGAACGAAGTTGATATAGCAGTTAATTTAAGCAACATAAAACAAATTCTTAGAAGAGCCAAGCCAAATGATATGATAACTCTTGAATTGGATAACGATAAGTTAAAACTTACTCTAAAAAGCAACACTACAAGAACATTCTATGTTCCTATAATCGAACTTGAAGAAAGAGAACAAAAGGTTCCTGATCTTAATTTTGATGCTGTTGTGACAACAACTTCTAGTGTCTTCAATGAAGCTGTAGAGGATGTGGATGTTGTAGCTGAAAGCGTAATAATAGAAGCAGAGCCAGATAAGCTAAACTTAGTCGCTGAAGGAGATTTGTCAAAAGTAAATATAGAGATAGAAGGAAACAATGAAACAAAGATTGAAGCGAAAGATAAGGTAAAGGCAAAGTATTCTATTGAATATTTGAAGAAGATGATCACTGGCAGCAAACTATCCAATAATGTTTCGATACGTTTTAGTAAGGATTATCCTTTGCAGTTGGATTACAAGGCAGTTGACAAGGTGCTTATGTCATTCATACTTGCTCCGAGAGTAGAGAACGAGTAATTTTGTCTTTTTTTAAGGCGATCATATGACTCATGACAAATACCAAGAGCCTTTGGTTGGCAGGTACACTTCAAAAGATATGCAGCATATTTTTTCTGATGATTTTAAATTTCAAACCTGGAGAAAGTGTTGGACAGTATTGGCTGAGGCTGAAATGGAACTTGGTTTGAAAAATGCAGATGGTTCTCCAAGAATTACTCCGCAGATGATAGATGAATTGGTTACAGCACAGAAGACTATTGACTATGATGTTGCAAAAAAAAAAGAAAAAGAGATCAGGCACGATGTCATGGCCCATGTTTATGAATACGGCACTCATTGCCCAAATGCAAAAGGCATAATCCATCTAGGTGCTACTTCTCAATATGTTGGCTGCAATACAGACCTTATTCAGATGAGAGAAGGAATGAAAATAGTGAAACACGATTTGGTAAATGCAATCAATAACATGTCTGAAATTGCGGAAAAGTATAAAGGATTGGCCACTCTTGCTTTTACTCATTATCAGCCAGCTCAGCCTACTACTATCGGAAAAAGGTTTACATTATATACTCAAGATTTGATGGCTGATTTAGATTATATAGAAAATATTGTCTTCAAAGCAAGAAGTACTAAAGGCACAACAGGTACTCAAGCAAGCTATCTCGAACTTTTCGAAAGTCATGAAATGGTAGAAAAGCTTGATAGGTTAGTCACTGAAAAGCTTGGCTTTGGCGAATCTTTTTCTGTTACTGGCCAGACATATCCTCGAAAGTTTGACACTAAAGTTGCAGAGGCTTTAGCAGGGATAGGAGTTTCATTGTATAAGTTTGCTTCTGATATGAGACTTATGTCAAACCAAAAGATAGTTGATGAGCCTTTTAATGTAAACCAAACAGGAAGCAGCGCAATGCCTTATAAAAGAAATCCTATGAGAAGTGAAAGATTATGCGCATTATCAAGAAAATTATCGGGACTGGTTCCTAATTTTTACAATACTGCAATGAATCAATGGTTTGAAAGAACATTGGATGATTCAGCTATAAGGAGGATAGATATCCCTCAATTATTTTTATTGAGTAATGCTGTATTGATTATAGCGAACAATATAACTGACCAGCACCCTGATCCAACAAAGACAAGGCCTATGACTTTTTATCCTAACAGGATAAAAAAGTTATTGCACGAGGATCTTCAATTCATGGCATCTGAAGCTATATTGATGGATTTGGCTAAAAAAGGCTATGATAGGCAAGAGATGCATGAAATTCTTAAATATCATTCCGTAGATGCTGGAATTGATATAAAAGAGAACGGAACAGATAATACTTTATTTGATAGATTGAGCAAAGATGATAATTTTCCTTTGAATATTGGCGAATTGGAAGAATATCTTGAAATTCCTATGAGATTTGCAGGATGTTCAAAAAAACAGACAACAAAATATTTAAGAGAAGAAGTAAAGCCAAGACTATTGATTTATCAAGATATGATGGGTAAAACTGATTCAGAACTTAATGTTTAAAAAAAAGGTGGTGAAAAGATGAAAAGTTATACTGCAGCATTGGAAGATATACCATACAGCGGAGGAGGAATAATTCTTGGGATGACTCCTGACAAAGATATATTTTTAGCATATTCCTTGACTGGCAGAACCGAATCTGGCCAAGTAAGAACTTTGGAGAAAGGAGAAAACACAAATACGGTAAGAACAGAAGTAAAAGATATGCAACTAAGAAAAAGCAGTTCTGATTTACTGCTTTATCGAGCTTTGATACCTATCATAACCAATCAAAGAGTTAATGGTATGGTTGCAGGTAATGGTGCACAGACTAAAGTTGTTTTTAACAATTATTTCAGAACTTCTGATGTAAAACCTAATCATCTTATGAAAGAAGCTTTCGCTAATCCTTTTTTTGAATACGATCCTGATGAGGACAGAAGGATAGATTTAACTTCTTATGAACCTGATAAAAGCACTCCAAGAATTACAGCTTATGTTTTTCAGAATCTGACGACTATGCACATAGTGAGAAGACAAGGCGATAAAACAGTAAATGATATTTTTAACTATGAGTTTTATGAAGGCGATACAGAATCTTTCGATAGGATAAAATCAAATAACTTGCTTAAAGATAAAGCAGAACCTATCACTCCTGGAACTGGCAAACTTTTAACAACATATAAAAGTGGAAATGAATCGCTATTACTGCCTTTTGATGGCAAACCTATAGATGTAGTAGTAGGTTCAACAACAGCAGATGAGATAGTAAAAAATATATACGCTTCGATATGTCATGGTTCAAAGCCAGATGAAAATTTTGCAGTTGCTGCAGCAGGTATGCTTTTGAAGCAAGACGGAACATTAGATGTAAAAGTAAAGAACAGACACAAGTCTGAAGAAACAGACGGCATCTATGCTGTGCTAGATTCCTATATAAAAGAGAATCAACAAGGAAATTGAGATTTTAATGTTGGTTAAAGCAGGGCGAAAAACAGTCCTTTATATTCAGGAAAAAAGGATTATTTCGACTGGATCGGCTTGGGCTTAGGTTCTGTAACTGATCTAAGAGAATGCGTTAATTCTGGATATATTATAGATGAAATCATCAAGTAATCAAAAAATTAATAAATCCCTTTATTCTTTTTACTTGTTGAGGTGAGCCAATGGATAAACAAGAGAAATTGGACAAATGCCCTATGTGTGGCAGCGATAATGTACATTATTCAGAATCAGAGCATGGTTTGATATGCAAAGATTGCGGACATATTTTTGAAGAATTGTCTGAAGAAGATGAAACAAAGCTTGAGAAAGCAAGCGACGTAATATGAAAGATATCAAATCTTACCTGAAAGACTGGATAAAGATATATCTTGAGAATAGAGACATTATTCTTAATAATATCCAGGAGATCAAAGATGTAGATAAGGGTATAAAAGTTGTTTATACTGATAAGATTCATATATATATTTTTGATCTTCCTGATTTTGATAATCTTGATAAAGGATATATAACATATGTTCTGCTTAACAACAAGCAAAATTTGGCTTTGATAATCAAAAATTGGACAAAGCTGAAAAAGATGCAGAATTTGAGTATATTCTTTTTAAACCCTTTTTCTAGTATGGATAAAAAATGGATAATCTATCCCTATACTCATTCAAAGATTATCGAAGGAGATAAACACCTGAAAAAAAGTTTAGCTGCAATTTCCCAAAATGTAGATACTATATCTGAAGAGGAATTCATCAAGCAAATATCTTGATACCTTTTTGTATTATGTTTATCCTGCAGGGCGTTGTTCCGCTTGATTCTGCATCAGTATGCACTAATTCAGGTTTTTCTGTTGCTATTATTATCTCTTTTGCTTTAAACAGCTCCAAATCTTTTTTTTTGCTGAAATCAGGAATGTAACTTAAACAATATCCTATAAGAATTTTCAAAAGATTCCATTTTACTCTTTTTTTAAATATTATTACGTCGAATAATCCATCATCCATCTTTGCATCCTTTGCTAATATATGTTTGCCTCCGTAATATTTGGAATTATTGATTATTACAAATCTTGCTTTTTTCTCATTTACCAGAAATTTGCCAGGTTTATAGAACAACAAAGCCTTGAATGCAGATATTAGGTAAGATGATTTTCCTATCAACTTCTTTAATCTTTTACTTGCTTTCGAAACAACATACGCATCAAATCCTATGCCTGAGCTGAAAAGGAAATATTTGTCATTAACTTTGCCTATATCTATTTTTTTTGTTTTATTGTTTCTTATTGTCTTGCATGCTTCTATTACATCTAAAGGAATCCCTAAACTAAGTGCTGTAACGTTTGTTGTGCCTATAGGGATTATTCCTAATATTTTGTTAGTTCCTGCAATACCCTGAAGCAACCTGTTAATATTTCCATCTCCGCCCATACCTATAATAACTTTATTTTTTTGTTTTTTTGCAATGTAAGTAGCTTGTTCTGTTGTTTGTGCTTCATATATATCTAATCTGATGTTGTTCAATCTAAAAAAATGGATTATTTTAGGCAATAGCTTTTTTGCATTGCCTTTGCCTGCAGCAGGATTATAAATAAGAGTATATTTTTTCATGATTATCTTTACATGTTATGCATAAGATTTAAAAACGTTTTGCTAATTCTTGAGTCTATGGAAAAACAGAAACTACTATTGCATGTATGCTGTGGTCCGTGTGCGACTGAAGTTATCGAAAGGCTAAAGGATAAGTTTGATCTTAGCTTATTTTTCTATAATCCTAATATACATCCTAAAAAAGAATGGAATAAGCGGCTAAAGTATGTAAAGAAGATAGCAGATATATATGGTCTAGAGCTTTATATACATGAGCAGGATGATGGTGTTTGGTTTAAAAAAACAGAAGGAATGGAAAATGAGCCTGAAGGCGGCAAAAGATGTGAAGTTTGCTTTGATATGCGGCTTGATACTGCTGCAAGATTTGCAAAAGATAATGGTTTTGACGCTTTTACCACCACATTGTCCATTAGTCCATATAAAAACCATTTCCTTATCGTAAAATTAGGAAATAAGATAGCAGAAGAGTATGGTATTGAGTTTATAGATGATGATTTCAAGAAAAAGCAGGGCTATAAGAAAAGCATAGAATTAAGCAAGAAATATAAGCTATACAGGCAAAAGTATTGTGGCTGTTTGTATTCTATGCATTAGGTTTTTTTTATTGTCAATAAGTTTTAGGAATAAATCCAAAAAAATAAATATTGTATATTTTATTCTTGATTAGATATTTCTGTTCCTATATTTTATTATGCTATTCATTATCCGCGCACCAGCCATGATAAATGCGATTATATCTAAAGCTGTAATTTTTTTACATAACGCCGAATATCTTAAGAATGAGTAATATGGTGGCGATAATTCCAAAAATACTTCTGCCTATTGCAAATCAATCAACAAAAGCCTTTTTTTGTCATTTCAACCTTTCTGAAGCTTTTCCATGATATCTTTCATGTTTTTCTCTACTTCTTTCTCATCTACATTATCATATCTTGTTTGCGGCTTAGCTTTGTCTTTTTTCTCAGCTTTTTCAAGCATTTCCTGGATAAATTTTTCGTGTTTTTCTCTATCGTCCATTTTAAGATAGAATAAGCATTAGGATTATTTAATATTTTCTGTTGATGAGCATAGCATCTCCTAAACTAAAGAATCTGTACTTTTGCTTGATCGCCTCTTTGTATGCTTTCATCATCTCTTTCCTGCCTTTGAACGCGCTCACAAGCATCAACAATGTAGATTTTGGAAGATGGAAATTAGTTATAAGAAACTTAACTTTTGACTTGAATTTATATCCTGGGTAGATGAAGATGTCTGTAGATCTAGAGCCTGCTTTGATGTTTCCATTTTCATCAGAAGCGCTTTCTAAAGTTCTCAAAGTTGTTGTGCCTACAGCATAAACATCTCCTTTTGTCTTGTTTATTGTTTCAGCGGTTTTTTCACTTATCTCAAAATATTCGCTGTGCATCTTATGCTCTTTGATATCATTTACTTTTACTGGCAAGAACGTACCTAATCCAACGTGTAATGTGATGTAACATACATTGACTCCTTTTTTCTTTATCTTATCCAGCAATTGTTTTGTAAAGTGCAATCCTGCAGTAGGTGCTGCTGCTGAACCTTGTTTTTTTGAATTAGCATACACTGTTTGATATCTATGCTGCTGCTTTAACTTTTGTTTGATGTATGGTGGAACAGGCATCTCTCCGTGCTTTTTTATGTAGCTTGTTATAGGTTTGTTGAATTCAACAATAATCTCGTATTCTTTGTCAAGTATTGTACAATACAAATCTTTGTTAAGTATGATCTTAGAGCCTTGCTGCATATTCTTTGCTTTTATCAGTGCTTTCCATTTCTTTGAGCTTAATTTTTTCAAAAGCAGAATCTCTACTTTTCCTCCAGATACTTTTTTACCATATATCTTTGCAGGAATTACTTTGCTGTTGTTCAGAACTAATGTGTCTCCTTTTTCTAAGTAATCAAGAATGTCTTTGAATTTTTTATGCTCAAATTCTTTGTTTATGTAAGCAAATAGTCTTGATTCTGATCTTTTGTGGATTGGCTTCTGAGCCACTAATTCGCTTGGCAAATGGTAGTTGAAATGGCTTAATTTCAAGGTTATAGCCTCTGTATGTGTATTATACACTCTCGACAAACCGAAAAGTTTATAAAGGTGTGTTACTACTATATAGTTAATGAACATAAAACAATATGCTCTAATGGCAGGATTTATTGGACTAGGCGCTTTGAATAGTTTATACGCTAAAGAGCCGGTTAAAACAAAACATAAAGTGGAGAGTGTTGAATTTGTTATGAATGAATTTGACAATATCCTTAACTTTTACGGCAATGCAAAAAAAATAGATAGCCTAGATGATCTCAAAGGAGTAACTCCTAAGTATTCTGCAGGATTGGAAAAGGCGTTTCATGAGGAATATGAAGATGCAAAATTTGTAAAGGATTTCTTCTATAATAATGTACTGAAAAAAAGAAGGATGAGAAACAAATCATATACTGATATACTTAAGATAATTATGGATTATGTAAAAGGTGTTCCTGATGACCCTGTAAGAGCGACAGGTGTTGCGCAGATGCACAATTCTCTTTTGTTCAATGATTATCTAAATATGATTAAAGATCCTGATAGGAAAAAAGAGTTTTTAAAAGATCCTGAATATTATAAAAGATTAGGTATTGATAAGAAAAGTAGCCTTCATGGAATGCTTTGCCGTGCAAAATGGGAAGGATTAATCTGTACTGATAGGACGAACATTGTTCAAGGATTAGTATATGTTCTAAGCGAAGATTTTCCTCAGTTGAATAATATTTATGTTACAAGAGGCGTTGAGAAACGTGATCCTAGGTCAGTTTCAACAGATCATATGTTTAATTACATATTCATAAAAGATCAGAACAACCAACTGCTTGTGATGAAGTTTGATGGAACTACGTTCAAGTAGGCGTTATTAGATGTCTACCCATTCATTATGGAATTTTTGATAATTGCGTGCTGATTCTATTGGGATGTCTTTTTCAATAATAGTTCTTTTATTTTTAAGTGTATATATTGCTTGCGCAGAATTATCTGATATTTCTATTTTGAAACTTGTAGCTTCTGGTTTGTATATTTTATCCCAATTAATTCCTAACCAGCTATCTTTTTCAGATGCTATGTCCCTCAACGCTAGTACTATATTTTTCTTTTCTTGACCAAACATTCCAAATGTTTGATAAGGAAACTTTTCTTGAAGTTTTGGGATCAGTTTATTTACTAATTTAAGTTGTCCCGCCCAACCTGGAACTGTATACTTTACAAGAACTTCATCGTTCGGTGTCTGCACAACACTAGTCCCTGAACTTCCGCTAGGTTGAACATCATTAACCTTTACTGTTTCTTCTTTTGTCAATGTCTTAACCTTTTCTTGTATTTGTTGTTTCTTATTCTGTGTACTATCAACATCAGTCTTTCCTGAAACCTCTCCACCATCATATGTAGCTTCGAACTTAACGTTTTCCTTGTTTTCTTCCGGTATTTTCGGTTCTTCCTTAACTTCAACTTTAACTTCAACATCATTATTTTCTTCCAAAACATCTATAACTTCCGCATTTTCTTCACTGACTATTGCTTTTGGTTTATCATTTATTGACAAAGTAACTTCTGCAGTATCATAATTTTCAAGCAATGTGTCCCAATAGCTTAATCCGTCTCCTTGTATTATTGTTGTGTCTTCTGTTTGTACTATATCTCCATTATTGAAGCTAATTGAGGTTTCTTCTTCTATTGTGGTTGTTTCTTTACCCAGATTATCTAAATAAGTCAATCCTCTTTGATCTTTGGTTCTTTTTACCTCTGCTGCAACTACATCCGAATCATCACTATGAAACCTTAACATTGAACCATACTCATTTGACGCATCTTCTCTTTGAAAATATGCAAGAATTTCACTGCCTTCTAATTTAGTCTCTATATTTTTATTTTTAAATTCTTCTGCAAGGTTTAATTCAGATTCTCCTTCTGCATCTGCCATCATATTTAGCATAAGACTTGTCATAGAACTTTTTACTTCGCTTGGTGCAGTTGTCCACGCTTCAAAAGGCATATTTTTTAAATCAGAAGACTTCATTATATTATTTATCGCTTGATCCTTGATGTATATCCTTCTTTTATTGCTTGTATCATCTGTTATCTTAAATTCTCCTGTAGATTTGTCTAAGTCATAATTTACTCTTGTTCCATCATCATAGATGAAAGAAATTCCCTTGTCTGTTCCATGCGAACTTAAGAATGCTAGATCTATAAGTTTGCCGTTTGTATCTTTTATTTTAAATTCTTCCTCATTAGTACTCTCGTAAGCCAATTTCCATAGTTCTCCAT
This sequence comes from uncultured Methanosarcinales archaeon, assembly GCA_964434475.1. Taxonomy (GTDB): domain Archaea; phylum Nanobdellota; class Nanobdellia; order Woesearchaeales; family CAYSVS01; genus CAYSVS01. The sequence goes on along the minus strand of CAYSVS010000007.1, from coordinate 3,852 downwards.
ACTTATTGTAATCAACAAGATTATCTTTAGTAACTCCCATATCTTTTATTGTTTGGCTGTCAGAAATAAATGCATCTTGTTGTTTAGCAGCTTCTTGATTCTTAATTCCATATATCTTTTGATAACCCAAAAGATCATCAACTTTTTTTGTCACTGTATTGATAACTTCTCCATTCTCATTCTCAAATTCTGATGTAAATACATAATCTCCATCTGCATTTTTTTCAGCACCCAATAATTCAACCAAAACTTTTTCTGTTTTTTCTCTTTGTTCTGCATAGTCTAAAGTTGTCTGCAATTTCGCTAATGATGTTGCTATTTCTGTTTTTCCATCTTTTGCTAGATCATCTTGCGTAAACTCTCGTCCTTGTATCAAGAAATTTCCGTCTTTATCTGGCAAATATTTTTCTCCATCTACAATTATAGATATTGCTTTGTCTTCTTTTGTCTCAACTGCAACCTTTCCAAGCATATCTTCAACAGCTTTATCCACTAGATGCTGTGTCTTGCTGTATTCATTAAGCACAGAATTCTTTATATCTAAGTAATCTTCAAAGCTTATTCCTGATTCTTCGTATTTGTCTGTATTTACTCCTAATGTATATTCTCTTAATACTTCATCTGGCGTACTTTCATCTATATCAAAACCTCTCATTTTTGCAAGAGTAATCATATCTTCTTTATCCAAGCCTAATAGTCTTTGCTTGTTCTCTAATGACCTTTGCCTTAATGCACTCATCTTTCTTTCTATAGTGCTTATGGCTTCACTTATCACTTCTCCTTTATACGTGATTGTACCATCCTTTTTAATTTCTAGATCATTTGCAACAACAGCTTTTCCTTCAAATCTTGACAAAAGAAAATCCTTGTTTGGCAGCTCTACCTTATCATCTTTAAATCTTATTGTTCCTAACTTCATTAAATTTTCCTCAACTTTGTCATAGAACTCTATATCACAATCGACTTTTGAGCTTATATCATAAGTGCCGTCTTGCTGCAATGCTATGTTTATTTCGTTTTCGCCAGCTTCTGCTGTACTTCCATAATTTATTATCTTGGTTCCTTCATTGCTTATGAAATTTGTTTTAGTTTCAGTATCATATATCCTTACTTTCCCTGTGCTTTTATACTGATTTGTTTTGACAAATTCAACCTCTCCATCTTCAGCAGTATAAATTTCTTTTCCGTTTATCCTTATTGAATTCTCAACAGCGCCTCTTATCTTCACAGGACTGATTCCTGAAGTATATTCTTTTGTATCTGGATTATATTTTACACCATTGCCGCTTATCTCTATCTCTACATTTTCTTTTGTAATCAATGTTATCTTTCCAGATTCATCAACATTTACACCAATAACTTCACCTTGTACTTTGCTCATATCTTGTTTATCATTTCCAGAAGTAAGTATATTATCTTCTCCCCATTTGATTCCTTTCCCCTCAACATCCAACTCAACACCTGGATTCTCTTTCTGCCAAGCTTTGTTCAGTTCATCTTGATTTAGTTTAGAAATATCTTTAATATCATTCCTTCTTTCTAGGATGCTGTCAGAATTCAGCTTATCTGCAATCTTATTAAGCTGTTCACTGTTGAACTTATTCACATACTCATTCGCCATACTAGGATTCTTTTCAACCATATCTATCAATTGCTCATCGCTTAAACCAGATATCAACTCAGGATTATCTTGTACCTCACTATAACTAATTTCCTCCTGAGCATAAACATTGCATATAACCAGAACAAATACAATCATCCAAACTAATTTTTTAATGTTCATATTTTCAACCTTGCTCCAAACGCTAATGTGTATGGCTCTCCATCAACAATATTATTCTTGTCTTCTATCGTAACAATATAATTATAATCCCCATATTCTTCATAGTAGAATATTGAATTCACGCTGTATGGTGTTAATTTTACAATATATTGTCCTTTATTCAGATCTGAAAAATAATTAACATCCAAATTATCTGGATCTTCTTTGAGCTTCTCAACAATATCATCTGCAATATCAAGCATCTCCTTAACATTTGACTTTTCATTATAATCAAATCTTCCTTTTATTTCTTCAATCTTATTTTCTTTAATCGCTAATAATTCTATATCATAATCAGTCTTTATCTCATTACTTAAAATCCTAGAGTCTACATTTGTATCAAATACCAAAATATAATATCCTTTTTTCTTAAATTCCTTGTATTTTCCTAAGCAATCTTCTGTCCTATATTTGATATAGTCATTTAATTGCGCATCTTCAAAATAATTTTGTTCAGGCATTATGTTCTCGTTTTGATAAAGGTAATAAGGAATATAGAATCCATACATCTCTATGTTGTCAAAATCAGAAGGATACAAATAACCTCCTTGTATGCCAAAATTATCTATCGCTTCCCTGGCAGAAGCTCTGAAGCATGCTCTTGTATAAGCAAGTATAGCTTCTTTCTCTGTAGGTGTAAGAAAACTTATTAACTGCGCGTCCATTATGTCCTCTTGCTGCTCAGTTGAAACCATAAAATATATCCCTAAAGAAATAAGTATCATCAATCCTAATAATATGAATAAAGTAATCTGCCCTCTTTTTTTCATAATATACATCAATAAATAATTTATTATATAAAGTTTTCTAAATATAGTTTAAACTCACTATCAATCTGTCATACGTAGGGTATTCTTCTATAATTGCAGAATTATCTAATTTTAACTCATCAATTATCCAAGAAGCAATCAACAATTGCAATCTTTCCTTATCTACTTCAATTAAACAAGCAGGAATGTCATGCTCTTTCATCAGCTCTTTTTTGAGCTTATCCAATTTAGCGATAATTTTTTTCTTATCCATATTTTTCAATTTTTTCTTAAGATATATATCTGGCTTCAAATCAGGTAAAAATACGATCCCTCTGAACAATGTCCCATCCTCTGTAATTACATCATATTTTTTAGCTACACTCTTTGCGCGCAATTTCAACCTATTGCCTAGCTGCACTTTATCCTTCAATTTGCAACTGCAAAAATGAACATTAAGATCATTATGTTCTATGCAGTATTTCATCAATCTCTCTGCCATTTCAGCACTATCTTTGATTCCATAAGATATTTTATCTTTACAAACAAAACCTTTTTCAGAAAGTTTGTTTGCATTGTTATCGCTGATTTCCAATTCATTTAGATTCAAGAACTTAACTTTATCTTGGATAAAATCAACAAGCTCAATAGTCTCATCATATTTTCCAGGAATAACAGGTATTTCAACTCCAACATCCCATTCAAAATTTCCTGCAAGTATTATCTTTTCCCAGTCTTTGCTATCCTCTAGCTCAGGATGGAACCTTATCTCATCCAGTCCTGAATTATACAACGCTTTCAATTTTGCAAATTCAACAAGTTCAAGCGAACAATAAAGATGAATATGGAATTTCTTGCCAAATTTCTTCTTGAGCATTTTGATATATTTGATAGTCCTATCCAGCTTCATTAAAGGCTCTCCGCCTGTAATCCCTGCTCCAGAAGCACTGCAAAGCTTGGCTTCTTCAATTATATGTTTTTCAGAAGGATTCGGAATCTCATTTGCCCAGATTATATCTTTATTCTTGCGATTATCTGACAAAGGACAAAAATAACAATCCCTGTGACATAATCCAGTAACATATAAGACAAGCTTCTTTCCTTTAACGCATTCTTTGCATCCATTGCAAAGCTTGCCTATCTTCTTTGAATAAAAGCCAGTAGATTCTATTTTAGCCATTATATCAATTTTAGCTAAGTTTATTTAAAAATGTATCTGAGAATTGACTGGAGTTGTGCAGATTTTTCTAAAAACCGAAAAAATTAGGTAGTTGAACACTT
>CAYSVS010000006.1:0-41364 GCA_964434475.1 uncultured Methanosarcinales archaeon | reverse complement strand
GCTAAATAATCAGCGCCATTATTTGTAAAAACATTACCTAAAGCATAATCTGATAAGTTACTTCCAGGTTCAAAAGGTGAATTTAGAATAGTTATCGAACTTCCATTTAAATACCAGTTAGTAATATTTTTAATATAATCTCCATCAGGATCTGATACGCTTAATTCTATACTGATATTATCTCCTGTTAAATTGTTTGCTGATGTTGAACTCAAAGATATAGAATCAACAGAAGGTGCACTATTAGGAAGCTCAGAAACAATAGTAACATTATCAGAGCAATCTTCTGTGCCGTCTTGCGAGCCATTATTAGGCGTAACACATACACCCCAATTATCTCCCAAAGAAGTTTCTTGCGATACTATCAGATCAGTCCTATTTCTATACAAAGCTATAGCCTGCTCCTCTGATATCTCTTTATTGAATATTATCACATCATCCATTATCCCGTCTAAGATATATGTTGCTCCGTTAGAATAATGATGTGTTGAACACAAATGGAAATCTTTTGCTCTTGCTATTGTTTTTCCTTGGCCATAAGAAGTTGTTGACTTTTCAACATCTCCATCCAGGTAGATCGTGTAATCTAGACAATTTGTAGTACATGAACCGCTTACTTGTTTTGCTGTAACGACTATATGGTGCCATTCATCTGCAGTTATTGTAGTTGTGCCTTCTAAAAAACCAGGGTTAGTGCCGCCGTTCCTATGGAAAACAGCTATCACATCAGAACTCAATATATAATAAGATAAGCCTGCAGACGAAGCATCAGTCGTACCTAAAAGAGTTTGTGCGCTTCCTTTCGTGCTTGATTTTTGATCCAGTTTAAACCAAGCAGAAAAAGACATCTCTGTCAATCCTGTTGCTCTATAGTTGGTATCAATATATGTTGAAGAACCATCAAATTCATAAGCACCTCTGCCGTCATAACCTCCAGTAGAAACATAGCTTGCTCCTCCATTAGTTAAAGAACTGCCTGAACCATAGTTGCCAAGACTATTGCCCGGCTCAAAAGGAATGTTTAAATCAGCTATCGAACTTCCGTTCACATACCAGTTTGTAATGTTCTTAACAGAATCTCCAGAAGAATAGCTCAAGTTCATAGTCAAGTTATCATCATCCAAAACATTGTCGTTAGTTGAATCAATTGAAACTGAACTAACAGAAGGCATCTCCATTATTCCTGCTTCTCCTTTCATAGTCATAAATATGGTTGTTTGAGGTTCACCCACTAAAGCGTCAACAACAGAATATATTCTATCCTCATTAACCTCTGCTTTTAACATCAAAGTATGGCTTCCATCTGAAAGATCATCTGCAACCTTTTCAACAATATTATACTCTATATCGTCTGAATAAAGATCAATATCCTTTATATGCTTGCCATCTAAATAAACTTTCAACATACCAAAGTCAAATCTTTTTTGTAATATAAGATAAATTTGAGTCCCTATAAACTCATATTTCAAAGAGTTTCCTGCACTAGTAAACAATGCTTTATTTTTAGTATATCCTTCATCATCAACAACAATCCACTTGCCTTTTTCTATGGCATTGTACATCTCTTCTGCTTCCTGTATAATATCCAAACCCAAATACGTATCTTCTCCGTCACAGTTCTGATCAACACCGTCATAATATATTTCCTCTTTTCCAGGATTAACTGAAGCATCGTTATCGTCACAGTCAACATCGCTGTTGAATCCATCACCATCTGAATCAACATAATCTAAAGTAGAAACATTACAGTCATTATCTATGCCATCATAAAGTATTTCTTCAGCACCAGGATTAACTGAAGCATCGTTATCATCACAGTCATTATAATTGTCGAATCCGTCTCCATCCCTATCATATACATCCTCATCCATATAATCTACAAAAACATTTTTCTCATCACTTACCAAACTTTCATTCTCATACATCATATTTGCATTTACCTTATTGACTCCAGAATCCTTGAAAGGACCTATTGAAAAATTAAAACTCAATACCATTTCTTCTTCAGCTACAAAACCTTTACCATAACCTTCAATTATTTTTGAATAGTTAGTGGTTATAGTATAATTTCCAGGATTATTCTCTATATTGACGTATTCAAGAACAGCCTCTCCATCTGAAACAAAAGAAGAGTTATATATTGTAATGTTTGCATGCTCTAATTTGTTTATCATAAAACCGTATGTTGCATTTATAGAAGCAGAATAATCCATAGTCTGATTATTCTGAGTTATAGAATATACGAAATCTATGTTCGGATAAACAACTTTCTTTCCTTTAGCACCTATTCCTAAACCTTGTCCTTGTTCCAGACTTAAATAATTATAACTGCCATTTGCACAAGTATCTACAAGATTCTCCAACTTATATTCCTTGAGTTCATCCTTATATCCTACCACAACCCTTGTATTTAGAGGAACAAATTCTTCAGACTTCAAGACTATGGTTATAGTCCCATTCACAACATCATTAAGATCTGCTGAATCAGGAAGTTCAACATAAAAATTTCCAGTTAATTTATTTACAGTAGAACCGTAATAATATCCAAAATACAAACCAAACATAAATACAAGTAAAAGGATTGCTACAAATAGATACTTCCTAATGCCCCTTTTTATTGAAGTCTGTAATTTCATTTACTGCCTCTTTTTTTTAGCTCTCTGATATATTGTCCAAATTGTTCTTTGATTTCTGTGTAATAATTTGCCAATTGCGCTGAAATTAATATCATAATTGGATTTAAGATAAACAACAATATTTTCCAACACACTTAAATTCCTGCTCTCTAGAATATCAACAGGAAACGAAAACTGCGAAAATGAATCAATTAATTTTTCATGATGTTTTTTAACAGCAGAAGTATATGCTTGAGAAATAGTCTTTTCACTTCTATTTGTTAATTTTGCAATCTTTTTATTGCTCAATAACTTATTTTCTTTCAGGAATTTGACTATTGTCTCTAGTGAACTTAATTCTTTTGAGAAAACATTCAAAGGAATTGATGTTTGTCCTTCATTAGCACTCATAGAATCATATTTTTGCTTCAAAGAAAAGATCTCTTTTTTTAGGGACTCTATCTCAGAGAATAATCTATCAAAATCTCTACTATCCTCTGCTACCCCTTTTTTCCTTGTCACGTTTATCGCTATTGAATTAAGTTAATTATCTGTATATGTAATAATTAATCCTTTATATATATTTCTATATTATTTAAATAAAAAAATTAAAGAGATGTTTATCTGTATATGTAAGTAAATAATCATTTTAAGTAGGAGATAAAAACCCTAAAAGGAAAGAAATAAGAAAAATATCCGTATATGTAAGTAAATAATCATTTTAAGTAAGAGATAAAAACCCTAAAATAAAAGAAATAAGAAAAATATCTGTATATGTAAGTAAATTATCTTGTAAAGTAAGAAATAAAAACCCTAAAAAGAAAAAATAAGGAAAAATATCTGTATATGTAAGTAAAAAAGTTACAAAAAGCAATAAGCAATTAATTTTAAATATGACAATACATTATAAATAATATGATATTAAACAAACATGTTTCAAGATATTGCGGAAAGTGCGGATCCAACATAGGTAAAGCTTGGCAAGGAGGCAATTGCCCTAACTGCGGGTGCAGTTTAGAAAAATGGGGAGTTGTTGTAGACGATACAAAATGCGATGTATGCGGCAGCCAGATAACAGATAGAGAATTATGCTGTTCTGATTGCGGAAATCAAATGGAAACAACACCCCTAGAAAGAAGCAGATGAATTAAGTACAAATAATTTTTATGTCGTGCCCTAATTCTTTAGCTTCATTCAAACAAACATCAAAAATTTCACATTCTAGATTATCTTTTATCTTGTTTTCAGAATACCCTCGTTTTTCAAGCCTATTTTTTAATTCAGGAAAATTACATTTGCACACATAACATTTTTCAACATATTCTTTAGGTATAAAATGAGACATATGACTGTCTATCACTAATTTAACATCAAGATTCTTTATCATGGCGACTAAAACATCCGCCAATTTGGTTTCATCGACAACAATACAATCCTTCTGGTTATCATACTCCTCACACAAGTTATTTAACTTTATGATTTCATTGACATCAATATATTTATAATTATTATCTTTTGCTAATTTCTTTGCAAATGTTGTCTTGCCTGTTCCGGGCGTACCAGTAACTACAATAGCTTTCATTTAAATAACAAGATTACTTTTGTTTATTAATATTATCTTTTTTCCTTTTCAGGTATTTAAAAAAACCTTTACCTTCATCTTTTTGCTTTTTTGATACATATATTTCTCCGAAAAAGAAGCTTCTTTTCTTATCTTTTTTACTAACAGAAGGTTTTTTGCTTTTGACTATGTTGTTTGTTTTCTTTTTCAATCTTTTCTGTTTATTTTTATTTTCTTTCTGTTTTTCTGCTCTTCTTTTTTGTCTTTTGTATATAAATTTTGTAAGGATATTTTTCTTTGATAATTTAAAATATATATATATTATAAAAAACACCACGACAGTGTAAGCAAGCAAAAGATATATGTCATTCGCTAATGGCTGAAGTTTTGAAGAGAATATAATTGTTTTCCTAAGCAGATTTTGCCCTATTACAAAAGGATTATAATTTGCAATATCCTGAACATATAAAGGCATACTTTCTAAAGGCAATATGAGATCTGAAACAAATAAAAAAATACTTCCGACAGATATAGAAGCCAATGTTCCTGTTTCTTCAGAAGTGAACATATATCCTATCAGCATACCTAACAGAATAAAGGTCGTAGATATCAAAAGCATCATAAGGCTGATATTCAAAAAGTTACCCAATATTTGAGATTCGAAAAAATAAGAAGATATTCCCAAGATTATCAAAAGCTGCACCAGAACAAGAAGTAAAGTAGTAATATACGATGAAAATATAAAAGTCAAGTTTTTCACAGGAGTCATAAAATTCCTAAAATATGCAGGAGAATGTTTTTCCATCATTACCAAAGTACATGACAAAAGGATACTGATGAACATGATGACAAGCACAATTAAGCTAGGAAAAACATAATTGAGATGCGTTCTTTCTGCAGATATAGGTTTGATCTTTGTGGTTATAGGACTTACTATCCTTTCTGCACTTGTCACAGGTATACTTGCTAGATTCTTATCTATATTGTTTAATGAAGTCTGAATATCGTTCAACCATCCCATTGTATCTTCCATTGACGATTGTATAGAATTTGCTTGGTTTGAAGCTTTTGTCCTTGCAGCAGATGCTGCATTTATCTTGCTCTTTACATTATTAAGTTCTATGTTTGCATTAGATATTAAAGATATCAAAGTGTTGACGTCTCTTTCTGTCAAATTGTTTATAGATACAGCCTTGCCTTTGCTCTTGTTTAACAATTCATCCAGTTCATCTAAAGCATTGTCAAGAGTACTTGAACTCGCATTACCTAAACTTCCTTCAGCATCCTGTGCAACAGATAAGTTTCCTATAGATGAATCCAGCCTGGATATTACATAAATTTCCAGTTCGTCATTTCTGATCTTGATAGACTGCGCATTTGAACCCATCGCAGAAATGTTAAATGAATCAGGATCAAAACTTAGGTCCAAAGCTTCTAATTCTGATTTTATAGAAACTGCCTCCTTTTTCTGACTTGAAGAAGTCTTCTTTAGGTTAGCTAAAACAGGGTTTTTATTGAAAATCTCGACTCTTGTATCTTCAAGACGCTTTAATATAACATTTGTAAGATCTTTGCTTATCTCACTTGAACGCGCTTCTAATTTCTCTGAAAGGGTATCCATTACCATATATACAAGATTTATCTTTGAATAATCTACATAAAATACAACTTCGCTCTGTTTTTCAACATCTTGTATATCAAGACCAGGAGGGAAAATAATGCAGGTGTGTAATTTTCCTTTTTTAATCTCGTTTATACAATTATCTTCAGAAGATGTTTTTATCACTTTAAATTCCTGTTGGTTTAGTTTCTCTATAAATGACTCTGCATCAGAGCTGTAGCTTGAAGAATATACTCCTATTTTTATGCTGTATGTATTGGTATTGTCAAAAGCTATACCTGCCAAAAAGATTACCAACAAAGGACCAAAAATAACTATCAATGCAGAGGTTTTAGATCTAATCAAAAGCTTGAAATTCTTGATTATTAACCTATATAAATTATACATCTTATACCTCTTTTATTTTGGTTTTGTCAAAGACTCAAAAACCTCGCTTAATGAAGGCTTATTTACTTCAACATCAAGCAATTTTTCTTTTGATTTTTCCAGAATATGTAAAAGTCTATGTAATACTCTTTCTGGTTTAGGCGTGTAAATTACAGCCTTATGTCCTTTATTCTGGGTTTTTCGTATAGGCAAACCTTCTTTTTTAAGTTTCTTCAAAACTTTATCGTATTTTCCTGGTGTTGATTCAAATATAACTTCTTCGTTGTTTGAATAGTGCTCTTTTAATTCTAGACTTGTACCAAGCTCTTTTATCAACCCAGAATCTAACACAGCTATCCTTGAGCAAAGGTTTTCAAGCTCTGTCAAAAAATGAGATGCCATTACAACAGTTGTTCCTTGATCGTTTATCTTCTTTATCAGATGCCATGTTTGTCTTCTCAATACAGGATCCAGATCTGCAGTAGGCTCATCGAGAAACAATATTTTTGGTTTGTGTACTAAAGCACACGCTATACCTAATCTTTTTTGCATGCCTCCTGAAAGATATTGGGCCAGCTTATCTCTTGAATCTTCTAATCCTGTTAATTTAAGCAGATAGTTTATATTGGATATTCTTATATCTTTAGGCAGCCCATATAAAGCTCCGTAATGATCAAGATTTTCAAAAACAGTCAATTTAGGATAAAAACTAGGATGCTGAGGAGCAAAACCTAATACAGATTTTATCTCTTTATTTCTTTCAAATATAGAACCATAGTCTCCATTCGTCTTATATAAAACATCTCCTTCTTCAGGGAGATAAAAACCCACTAAAGTATTAAGCAATGTTGTCTTGCCACTGCCCGACATGCCTATGATTCCAAAAATTTCTCCAGAAAAGACATCTATATTCAAATTTTCAAGAACAAGTTTCTTTCCAAAGGCTTTTGTAACTTTATTTGCCTTAAGTATTACATTATCAGACATATAGACTATATTATATATAACAATTTATAAAGATTTCGATTTGAGATTACGTTCAGAAAAAAATATCAACAAACAAATGGACAAGATAAGGATAAATACAAAATTGATCAAAGAATTTGTCGATATAACAGACAAGATAAACAAGAATATAGAAGAAAATAAGATAGAAAAAAGAATCTGCGAAAGATACAGGTTATAGACACAAAGAAGGAAACAACTATGCTCATTTAATATCAAATCTATTCAACTGCAATCAAACATTTATGATTGAAAATCTCGCACTAAAGCGCAGGCATTATACACCCTTCAAATCTCTGCGAAATTTTCAAGAACAGATTAGTTTTAGAAAAATGGCAAAGCGTTTTCTTTTTAGAATTTGATGGTCCAAGAGATAGAGAAATATAGATAGAGAGTATCAAAAAAACATAAAAAATAAAAAAATTAAATATCTTTCAATCCTTGTTCAGTAACCATGAAGCTGGCTTCTCCTTCTGCAAGATTTGGAGAGTCTATAAGTTTAGCTACCCTACTTCCTTTCTTGCCTTTCCTCAGATATATCCTAAAAGTGCTCGCATGCCCTACAACATGTCCTCCTATTGCAGCAGTAGGATCTCCGAAAAACTGGTCAGGTTTTGACATCACTTGATTAGTTACATAAACACAAACATTATTAGCATCTGCAACTTTCAACAATACGTGCATATGCTTGTTCAGCTTCTGCTGCCTTTCTGCCAATGTACCTCTTCCCACAAACTCTGCCCTAAAATGCGCAGTCAAAGAATCTACAACAACAACCTTGACAGATTTATTATCTTTTTTGATAAGATCCTCAACTTTCTCAGCCAAAAGCATCTGATGGTCTGAATTAAAAGCTCTCGCTACCATTATATTCTTCAATACCTTATCAGGATCCAAACCTGCTCCTTCGGACAATTGCTTTATCCTCTCTGGCCTAAAAGTATTCTCTGTATCTATATATACTGCAACTGCATTAGGATCTTGTTTCTGAACATTTACACACAATATATGTGCAATCTGGGTTTTTCCACTGCCAAACTCACCGAAACATTCAGTTATAGCACCTGTTTCAAAACCTCCTGCCAAAAGATCATCAAAAGATCTTGAACTGGTTGTTATCTTACAGACCTTTTCCCTTTTCTTGAGAACTTCTTCACCAGACATAAAACCCATGCTCAGATTGCTTCTTGCAGCAGCTATTATCTTCTTAGCAGCTGCTTGGCTCATGCCTGTTGCATCTATAAGCTCGCCAGGTGTTGCCACTGCCACAGACATAAGATCAGTATAACCCACAGTATTCAATTTTTCTACTGTTGCTGGACCTACACCAGGCAAATCTGATAGTGCCATCTCTTTTACAGCATTATCTTGTTCCAGCGATAATTTCACATCTTCTTCCATTTCCATATCCTCTGCACATTCATCCTTATTTAAACTTTTAGGTAAAGTATCATTTTTTTTCAAAGCTTTAGTTGACATAATAACCACCTCATCCCATTATAACTTCTTCAGTATAAGCATTATCATTACCTTCTTTTATTATCAAATGCTCATACGCTTTGGTCAATGCAGTTATTGCTTTAGGAATATCATTGACCCTAAGAGAATTTGTTGATTTCCATTCTCCTGTTTGTTTGTCTTTATAGCGTCTATCAAAACTTACTGTCTTGTACTCGCTTGTTTTTCCATCTTTTTGTGTCTGGTTTTTCCAAACACTTACCTGGATTGCTCCAGCATTAATCTTTTTTTCAGGCTGATTTGCCATTTCACAACACCTCCTTGCTTATCGCATCTTGTTTCACAAAAGCTGTTTGAACTCTTAGGCTTTTGGGAGTTAATATATCATAAGAACCTCTCCTTTATATATCTCACGCGCACACCTGTCCAGTGTGTCCAGTGGTAGCAAAAACGCTGTAAAGGCAGAATTGGACAAGAATAAGGGTTTTAAGCACTGGACAAGAAAAAAGTTATATAGGATATTTAAACTATCAAATAAACTACCAATATACCAAAACATATAAGCAACAGATACTCCATCGTACTTCTTGTCTCTACAAACCCATGCAATCTTAATGTTGACAAAGGATGCAAAAAATTTATACCCATCTTTGTAAAGCCGTCAATGAATAGATGCGACACATAACCTATAAAAAAAGCATATGCATATTGCTTTGCAAAGAATAAAGAAATAAGCCATGCAAACAATATAGCAATGTAGATCGTATGAAACAATCCTCTATGGCCAAATGTCTTCTCTATGAATTTAGAAAAAAAACCGAACTTGTTACCTACTTTACTGTCTGGATGATCTATATCAGGCAGCAATGCAGCAAACAGAACAATAGGATAATAATACCAAATGTTAAGGTGAACATATCCTTTAAACAATATTCCGCATAATAGTCCAAATACAAGATGAGTTATCCATATCACAATAATACAAAAAGCACAGATGGTATTTATATTTTTTGAAAATAAAATAAAAATAGTTAATCAATCATCAATTAGAATTAAGTCTTTTAATCTCTTCTTCAGGATTAGGGTTAACATCAACCTGCTGTGCTGTGAATTCTACCCTATCAAACATAATGTTTTTCTTAACTCTTCCTATAACTTTCACAATATTGCCCAGTATATCTTGCTTAAGATCTTCAAAATCAGCTACATTATCCCTATAATGAAGCACTTCTTCATCTGACTTGCCAAGCAACTTTTGAGCTTGATCCCTAAAGCATGCCACTCTCATACTATCTGTACCATCGTCAATAACAACGTTCACTATATAAGAAAACTTAGGTATTATCTCTCCATGCTGCTCACATACATATCTGTTGCCTTCTTGCGGCCTTGTCCTTTTACCGCATTCTGGACAAACCTCAAAGTACCTTGGTTCAAACATCTGGACTATTGTACCCAAAATTTCAACATTAAACTCATCTTCCTTCAGTTCCTTTAACTTTTTTCTTGTAGCAGGCATAGATGTCATCGCTTCTACAGTTTCACCTTCAGGATTTACTTCTATGTTAGACCTATCATTCAGATGTATCTCTTTTCTGCCGTTATTATCTTTTATATAAGCATCTTTGATAAGTAGTATATCATTTTCATTGAAATCATTCATCTTATCAACATAATCGTTCCAAAAAACAACTCTCAAAAGACCAGTCTCATCACCAGCCATAATATTTCCAACCCTTCCTTGCCTTTCGCCTGTATCAAATTCTCTTGGCTCAAACTTTCTTGTAACTTTGGCAGCAAGCTCAAAGTTCTTCATACCCGGCAAAAGGTTCTTTATCTTCATCCTTCCGCCTGAAGCTGAAAAAAGCTTAACTCCTAATTCATTTGCGATTATATGGCATGCTCCTTCCTCGCTTACAAGACCAGCCAATTGCTCTGTTTTCTTTTTTATCTTAGAATTAAGATCATCTTCAGTTATTTTAGCTTCTTTTATTATTTTCTCTTTCATATCAAGTAAAGACATCTTTATCATAATAACAACCCCCTAAAACAATAGAGAAAAATCCTTATTTTAAATAGTTTGCTATATTGCAGAATAAATAAGAAAGTATATATTATTAAAGATAAATCAAAAACCTATCTCTTAACATACCTTATCAAAAATACAACAAAACATATCAAAACATACAGCACAAATATTTCATATATAACAGACACCATAGATACTACATCAAATATGATGCTGTAGCTTATTTCCGCTCCTGAAAAGAACAATCTGAATCCGTGTTCAGAAATATAATGCTGACCTAAAAGAAATTCTATAATCATCGCAATAACCAAAAGCAAGATTTTCCACTGCGTTGGTCTGAAAAGGTTTAGCACATTGTCATCAAGTGAATCCATCACAGATTCTTTGCCATAACCTAAAAAGGTTTCGTATCTTGTCGAATGAGTCTTAAGCTCAGATGCCCCAGACATAATATTGAGATATTGGACTATAGCAGAAAGCACAAATATTACAAAAATCACCAATAAAAATATCAGCGGGTTCATTTTATTACAGGCCCTACCACATAAGCATAATCCCTTATATCTTCAGGATTGTCTTGCTCATCTCTTGCAGCAAACGCGAAGCAATAGTTGTTGCCATTATCTAAATTAATACTGACAGATGCTTTACCCAAATTATGCGGTTTTCTGTATATCCTTTTGCTTAGTATAGCATCCATATCACAAACTAAGGATTTATCAACATAAGCTTCAACAAAAAGCTGCTGCTCTTTTATTACCGAATCATCAACATTAAGATTAGGAAGCGTAATATCAAAACTCGCTCCTGCATCTGTTAAACTATATTCAACATCCTTTATGCCTTTAGGGCTTAAATCATCTATGGATTCTGCTTCAGCAACATCGAATTTTTGCACAACATTATCTATCTGTTGATCTTTAAGGTCTATAGCAGATACTGCTATTTTATAATTATGGCTGTCAAATATATTATCTTTTAATGTACAACTTAATCTTCCTTCTTCAAGAATAGACAGATCATCTAATGCTAGTTCTTTTTTGAATATCTTACCGCCTACAATCTTATCATTCATCTCAGCAAGACTTCCGAATCCATCATTAACAGAAGTATCAAAATAATACACTACATAATTCTTAAGGTCATTTGCCTTGCTTTCATCAAACTCAACAGTAATAGCATCCTCTTTTTCTTCAGCATCATAAGCTATAACATTTTCAATAGGCGGCGGAGGCAGATCAGTTAAAGTTAATGCAAACTTATACTTGCTGCCTAATTCATCATAAGCACAAATCCTGTATTTGTCCTTGTTAACCTTACATTGTCCCATAGAAATTGGTCGGTATACGTACTCAAGATTATTTCCTGATTTATACAATCTCAAAACATTTCCTGAATCTTTTCCATTGACACTTATGTCTGCAAGATCATTATCTGAATAATCAAGAACAACATCATATTGTATCATATCCCGAATATCCTTGCCCTGCATGTCAAATGTTAATTGCTCATCTTTATATTTTAAGCTCATCAACCTTTGACCTTTCTGTACATTAAATACCAATTTTTCCTTGCCCATTACATCCTCATTCAAAGGCATAAACTTACAATAACAATCATCATCATTTGTATTAAAGCATAGTTCTAGATTAGATACAAAATCATAAAAAACATCTTTGTCCGTATTATCACATCCTAGGCTCCATCCATATTCTTCTACTTTTTTCTTGACGCATTTCTCTTGTTCATCTACAGCACTGCATTCTGCAATAAGCTCTTGTGATCTTGATTTAAGTTCTTCAAAAAAACCCATATAATCAAATATTTTTATTCTTGTATCTGGTCTGACTTCATATATTCCTGCTAATTTTCTGTTCGCAACCTCTTTGGTTATAGGAATTGTTGCTTTGCCCGTTATCTCATTGCCCGCTGATTCGGATTCTATTTCTTCAAGATGATTCATAATAGAACTCCCTAAGGCTATCCTTAAGCTATCATCAGCAGATGCAGCTAAGTTCAAATTATCCTTTGAATATAATATATCTACATTATAATCAGGAGGATTAAGTACAGGATATTTTTCTAGATATCCTTTAAACTTAGGCTTGAACAATTGCACAAGCACATACTCGAGATCATAGGGCCAGCATTCTTCTGTTGCATTGTTCCAAAGATTGTAGCCGTTGAATGTACTGCATTCACTTTTATCAAGAAATCCTCCTTGTTCTGCCAGTTTCTGCAAGGAATATTGAAAAGACATCTTGGCTGATTGGTCAACATACAACAACATATCTTCTGAATTCTGCACGCCTTCAAGCAATACCAACTGCGCTTCTCCTATAAAAGAAGAAGTAACTTTTTTTTGTGCAGAACCTGCGATCAACAATATACTCATAGCTACTGTTATGCCGAATATGATTATGAGCAGGCTTACAGCCCCTATCTTTTTAAAATATCTTTTCCTTCGCATTCTTCCTTAACAAAAAATCTTAATGATATTTGTTTATTCATGTCTTTTGCAGGCAGCAGGACATCAGACACCTTATTCATTTCTTTGCATGTCTGCAGAACATGATAATTTGTCATATGTTTTCTTTCATCATCAACATATATATTGATCTGCCAGTCCTTCCTTCCTGATTCTGCTTTTGTACCTAAAAAAAATTCATTAGCTTTTGAATCAAAATCAGAATAATTTTCTAGCTCTACACTTTTCACTAATAAATCAGCAACATTGCCTTTATCATAATCCGTGCCTAAAAATCCTCTAAACATATGTTTATACTCCAAATTTGATTCAAATACAGATATATCCTCTTCAACAGCAGATGATTTCATCTCTTGGCATGATACAAAAGCTATACCTATTATAAATATAAAGCCGAATGCAAAAGCAAACTCTATAACGTCCTGCATTATCGCTTTTTTCTTCATCCTTGTGGAAAATATTGAACTCATTCGTTGTTTACCTCCACATATAATTCTGATTTTTTATTGTTAACAAACACTATTCTTGAAAATGTCGAAGTAGGAAGTCCGTTCCAGTTAGTTGTTTGTATGGTTTTTTCATTGTCGCCGTATTTAAGAGTCAATCTAAATGCTCTTAATCTGGAGTCGCTTACATTATAACAATATGCCAATTGCTCATCGTTAAACTTATCCACATCTATATGAGTAGGATATGCTCTTTCCACCAAAACATCATACACTGCAAAACAATCAGGAGAGGAAATAAATCTTTCAGTATATACCAGATTAGGCAAAGTATTGGGTACTTTTTTAAGTTCTCCAAGATATCTTCCTGCAACTATCATAAAAGACACCATAAGCACACCTATAAAAAATATTTTGAATATCATCTGGATAGATTCTAAAGTTGAGATAAACTGAGATTTTTTAGACATCATAATAATCCTCTATGCTTTGCGATATGCTTTGGCGTATGTCCTTTTCAGCATCAGACAGATAACTGCTGCCTATCTCTAAAATTATTGCGTTTTCAAATTCATTAAGATAAGTATTGTCGTCTAGTGCGATCAGAGGTATCTCTGCTTTGAATATATCGTTTTCAGAAAGCTCGTAGTTTATCGTCCTGGCAAAACCCAAGTTTGAAGCTATTAATTCCTCGTCTTTTCTTGAAGAATAATAAATCTTTAAACTATGCGGATTATCCTTATCAAGCTCAAAAAGAAGATACAATGAATCATCCTGCTTTTTAGGAAAAGCTGTAGATTCTGCTTTTTCAGACACAAACTCCATGGGATCGATAAAATCTTTTGTTTCGTCATCATAGACAAAAAAAATGGTTTCTACATCCTTTTTTTCTCGATTATAAGGTTTGGTTATCATTCCAGTATATTTTTCAGGTAATTTATCAGATACTGAAATGTATAAGCCTAATTTTCGGATAACTATCTTGTCTTTGGCTATCGCTTCTATATCATTACCTTTTATAGGAACATAACTATACTCAGCAGTTGTAGGATCGTCTTTTGATTCGTATGTTTTCACCACACCATTTTCAAAACTAGATGTAAATTCGCTGTTATATACTATAAAACCATCTCCTGGCAAAGAATACATAGCATCCACCAAAATTCCCAGATCTTCTGCAGTGTATATTTTATCTACAACATAGCCGGAAGTAAATGAATTTGCAGCATACACAAACATTATGGCAACAACTACTCCTATCACCAGTTCAAGCAGATATTTCTGCACCAATCCTATTCCTTGGGCTTTTTTATTCATATTATATAGATTATCTTTCACAAGGCAGCTCGTCGCAAACGCCTAAATAATTATCGTGCATCGCTCCATAAACAGTTCTTTTTTGTGATTGGAATGCATAATTCAATCCGTTCTCGTAAACTATTCCTCCTTTAATATCCATATATTTTTTCTGATCAGTATAGAACTCATCCGCATCAAAGCTTTGACAAACCATAGATCCTTTAAGGTTGAATAATTTATCTACATCACTTTCAATAAAAGAGCATTTACTGCACAAGCATACACAGCCAGTATCAGAACATCTTACATTATTTGGCTTTTCTACTTCAAAAGTTCTTATCGTTCCTATCGTACTTTCAAAATCATACGTTATCTTTTCTGCATCTTTGTTGAAAAAAAATAATCCTGATTTTTTGTTCAATACAAGCACAAACTGTCTTGATTCATCTGTATCCAGCTTGTTGATACCTTGTATCACAATATTGAATGAATCTTTTTCATCAAACGTGCTTTGACCGTAATACATATCATATGCACACTTACTCAATGGCACAAATATCATCACACCTAAAATAAGCCCCATCAAAGCATACAATGTAGACTGCTCCATCGCTTTCTTGTTCATTTTCATATTTCTCTTTCTTGTTTTAATTTGTCAGTACATTCGTTTGCAGGAGTTTTACAAGGAGTATCTTCTCCAGGATCACAAGGACATTTATCTAGAATATCCTTTATTCCGTCATTATCCCAATCTCCTGTCAAGCCAGCGATATGCTGCTCTCCTGTCTCTTTCTCTTTTGTAAAGAAATTCCTGAATAAAAAAAGCAGTATTACAGCTACAGCAATTACTATGAGTGCTTTTATCAGCACTTCAAAAGCCTGCGCTTTCTTGTTTTTTGTATTATGTTTTTTCATCGTTTTTGATCTATGCGATAAGTTCATCATTTGTTTCATATGTCTTCACCTTACAGAATAATTCATCAGGCAATTCTTTCTTGAAGCATGCATCATCTACCAATTCATCTGAACCGCAGCCTCCGAACCACAATACCCAATCCTTTGTAGGAACAAAACATATGTGGCTGTCGTCAGCTTTATAGATCAATGCGTTTTCCATATCATAGTTTTTGCCTTTTATTCTCAATTGCTTTTCCTTGAATATGCCTTTGTGCTCAACTATAGCCAATTCTGCGAATTCACTATAATCTTTTTGCGACAATATAGAGGTTCCAAAATCCTGATATTTTATCAGATTATGCGTGCCTGAATATATCGGGAAAAAAATCCTTTGATAAAAAACATCGCTTACATGAATGCCTTCTCCATTCTTACCAAAAACAGCACAAGGATATATTCCTTCTATGACTTCAGACAATATCTGCTGGCCTTCTTCGTTCTCTATGTAAAATAGTGTTCCTTTTGAGCTTCTCTTGAATACAACCTTGTTTGAGTTTAAGTCGCTTAAACCTGAATCTGAATAATCTATAAAGCAATTGCTTCCTTCATACTCTTCTCTAAAAACAGATGTTAAGCTTGATGTGCTTTCTTCCAATTCTTCATTTATCGCTTCAATTTCCTGTTTTATCTCTGTGGTTTCTTGAGGCAGTTGTCCTTGAAGAATCTGTTCTTTTGTCATACCCAAACCAAAACCACCGAAAAAGAAACCCCATACTATCAAGGATATGATTATCACACTCGCCATACCTATTATCCAGCCTCCTAAGCTTCCCCATTGTGATTTTTTATATTTCATCCAAAAAACCTTGTTATTATATTTAACATATCGTGCCTTAATCCTGCCATCCATATTATGATAACAACTGCGAAAATCAATAACAAAAGTATAACTAAAAACTTGTTTCTTGCTAAAGCGTCCATCTGAGCTTTCTTATTCATTTTAACACCTTCTTTGTAATTCATATGATTTCAATTCTGGATATTACATTGGCCCTCTAATGCCTGGTAAGGGCTGACTAAAATATAATTGATATCATCTCCTACCATTTCATTAATCAAGCCTCCAGTACCTACTGTTGTTCCTGTAGCTCCTGCTGCATATACTGCTGCTGCAGTCCATCCTACGCCTGGAACAAAAATCATTGCAGTCGCAGCACCTACTGCTGCAGATGCAGAAAACACAGAATTCAAACTGTCGGTGTTTGCGACAAAGCTTATCGTATATACTTGCTTGTCTTCGACAAATTCGTCTATGCTATTATCAAATATTATCTTTCCAGGACCTTTTGATTTTTGTACATAATCTAGATAATTATAGTAATTGCCTTTATCTACACAGCATTTCTTTCCTCTTGGACAGGTCCATTTTGAAAAATGCGCTTGACCTTCTCCGCATTCCTCTTCAATATCTATACAATCTCCCCCATTATTCAAACAATTATATGTACTATAACAACATCCAGCATTAGCATCTCCATATTTTTTTCTACAAGTGCCAAAATCTTCTGCATAAGTAAAACCTTCTAATTCTTCACACTCTTCTTTTGAACCTATCTTGCTGTGTCCTGTACAAAACCCTCCGCCTAAGTTACAGCCGTCTGATTCTGCATTTACTTGCTTAACTTCATCTATAAGAAATTCCAGTTCTTCAACCAAAGGAAAAGAATCAATATCTTTTTTTCCATCTTCAAGATCAGTTATAGTAAATTGATAACAAACATCGCAATTATTTTTCCACCAGCCCCAGCCAAGCAGGTCATCACTTATCTGCCCCTCAAGATGGCTATACCAACATTTAGATATAAGATCTGCAATATCTTTTTTTATATCTTGCTTATCGTTATTGCCTTTCTTTAAAGGCAAATCTACACTTCTAGTTATACATTTATGCTGAAAAATAGGTTGAGAGCCTGCAATAGCCATCTCGTTAGCTTGCGCTAAAGTAGATCTGCAAAGTTCTTCATAATACATGCTTTCACCTTTTTTCACTATATTCGCTTGCAAAGGCCCTATTATCAGAAATCCAGCTAAAGCAAGCACAATAAGAATTACAGCATTCATACCTATTGCTTTTTTGTTGGTTAAAAGTTTCATATGATCATCCACCCATCAAGATATTTTTACGCATCGTATTCACAACAAGAAAAAATACTAAGCCTATAATAAACCACATAACAATCTTAAGCATAGTAGAATAACCTTCTATCTGACCTCTTTTATTCATATTAATAATATTAAACATAAGACAATATAGTATAAATTCTATATAAAAGCTTTTCGGTAGAAAGCATCATAAGATACAAAAGATATAATATACAAAAACAATAAAACATACGTCAAGAAACCAAACTTATACAACATACTTGTCCTTCAGGACATTCTGCATTAGGAATTTCCTGTTGACACTTTTCTGCATAATCATCTAAGCTGACGCAGACTCCACCTTTAGCATAACAGCTCGACATATCTTGGCTTATGTCTGTTGTCTTTCCTCTGAAAATAGCTATTACTATTATCAACACAACCACAGCTATAGCTGCTATGATTATAACATTAAAAGGCAACCCTTGTGCTTTTTTTGTTTTGATTATCATCTTAACAAAATAAGAAAAAAATAAATTCTATTCCTCTGCTTCCCAACACGTCGATGTACAATCTACCCATCCGCCTGCTGGTTCTGGTAGTTCTGTATAGCCGTCTGGCTGCTCTGCTTGGCATACATGATTCGCTCCAAAGCATACGTTGCTTGTTCCTGCCTCTTCTGCTTCGCCAACACCTTTACCAAAGATATTTATCCTGCCTGTAAAAATTGCAACTAGCAATACCAAAACAACAAGACCTATTGCTGCAATAATGATAACATTCAAAGATATTCCCTGTGCTTTTTTGTCCATTAAATTCACCTCGAATTTTTTGATTTTATGTATTAACAGATTATTTAACAAAAATGCTTTATAAACTTTGCGATAAAATATTGTTATTTTTAGAAATAAGCATAAAAATCAAGAGCATATCTCAAACCTTACAAATAAAGTCCTGCCGCTTGTTGTAGGTATAGGAAATTCTTTTACCTGTTTTTCTCCGATGCAAATACTATTATTCAACTGCATTATAGGATTATTGATATCATCAAGATAAGCGATAAAATTATACTTTTGTTTCCATTCCTCAAAAGTTTGATTGAATATATACTTTAATGATGCTTCGGCATATTCGCAAGAATTTACCTCAGAAAAATGTGAAGTGAAATATTGCTGTATATTTGTATGCGCGTCTGATTGTTGACACAATATTATTGGAGTAGTAGCGCAGTCCTGTAATAGTTCAGTCATATCAGTACTTCTGCAGCCTGACGAAGTCCTTAAGATTGAACTCAATATATTGCTTGCCATCTGTGTTTCTGTAAAAGTTTCTCTTGGTTGTTCTGCTGGCTTGAGCAATACAAACCTGAACACCAAAAGCATACCAAAAGATAATAGCAATACGATTATCGCCAATCCCATTATCTCCATCTGCGCTTTTTTGGAAATTTTCATTTTGCATACACATCCGCATATAGTATCGCAAAAGAATACTCTTCCTTTGCAGGGTCATATAAAGATATAGGTAATTGTGTTGAATACATAGACAAGTCAGGATTTGTACGGTTGTACACTGTCCATTCATCGTTTCCAGGAAGCAGTTCTTGTATATGTATTTTGCTTTCTTTGAAGTAGTCGTAATATAATGTGTTGATCAAATTTTTATTATTGTTTGCGAAATCAACAAAAGCATTTAATTTCGCTTTATCAAAGCAATGGTCCTCTATAACATTAAACCCTTTTGTGCAGGCAAACTCTGGCAGATACAATGCTTTCTGACTCACAGATATTGTCTGTAATTGCGATGCTTCTTCTGATCTTGATTGATATGTTGTCTTCTGTATCCCAACATAAAATATAAGCCCAAAAATAAGCAATATGAAAAAGACTATCAGAATGCCGATATTCTCTGCCATCTGTAATTGTGCTTTTTTTATTTTGTGTAGTTTCATTTTAATATTAATATATCAAAGGACAAGAGTTCCTTTGCAATTTTTTGTTCATGCTCTCTATAGAGTCAGTATCCTTGAAAGCTTTGTTTATTATTGTTCTTATTGATGTTGAATCGCATCCTGTACCAGTAATTGTTGAAGGAAATGTGTCTGTACATTCTCCTGCTTCTTTTATTATATTTTTAAAGTTGGATTTATCGAATGAAAATCGACATCTAGTTCCAGAATTGCTCATTACAGTATCTGCTCTTTCCATATATAATTCTGACATGATCTCTAGCTTTTCAAAAGCTCTTCTCATCATGCATTCGTATAGTTCAGGAGTCTCTGCAAATATTGCAGCATAGATTGTTTCTGGAGAGGTTAGTGTAGTATGGATAGAGTTAACAGGAATCATACTAAAACTAGATCCAGATTTTTCATAAAACTCGATATTGGTTTGAGGAGAAATGGAATCTAAATCTTTGATGCGTATCGCGCTCACATCCTCTCTTTTAAAATCAAGTGGAAACTGAACAGAAACAGAATTACCTACAAAAATCAATTTGGTTTTGTAGTTGTTTTCTTCTTTTAGAGTGTTCACAACACATCCTTGAGAAGTATATGAATTTCCTTTATAACCGCCAGAAGCACATACTTCTTTTTTCATCTCATCAGGCAGTTCTTCAGACAATTCAACAGCATCTTCGCAATCACTATTTCCAGAACATACAAAAATATATCTTATATCATCAGTTGTTAGATAAAGAAAATTAGTGACTTTATAGGGTATGTTCCATTCCTGCGACCAAGTTATCAGATTTCTTCCTTCAAGAGAGCTTGGCGCGAATATTATGTTCCCTTCTAAACTTCTTTTAACACCAGATATAGAAAATCCGTCGCATGCTACTTCAATCTCAGTTTTAGGCATGTCTATCAATGTAGCTGTACCAGCAGACACTTCTGCACCAGTAAATATAGCGTCAAGATCTGTTACTATGGTTGCTGCCAAGTTTTGCTCACTCACTCCTTTCTGTTTCATAACAACACCAACAAAGAACATAAGTATTATTCCACCAGCTATCAATACAAATATCCAATTAAACTGAATGCTCATCTGAGCTTTCTTACGGGCTTGAGCAGAGCGAGATCCGCCTTGCGTGCCAACTGAGCGTAACCAGTTGATCCAATTAAACTGAGTGCTCATCTGAGCTTTCTTACGGGCTTGAGCAGAGCGAGACCCGCCTTGCGTGCCAACTGAGCGTAACCAGTTGATCCAATTAAACTGAATGCTCATCTGAGCTTTCTTACGGGGTTGAAAAATATTAAACATACTATCTTTCACCATTCTTCTATCTTAACTCCATTGCCTAATCCTTCAAGTCTTAAGGTAAGATATCCGTTGGAAGCCTTTACGCAAACAAAAGGAGTATTAGAATTTTTTATATAGCTTTTCTCAGTGTCTTCATTACCTAAAAGAATACTGTCGAATGCGTTCTTAGGACCTAAAAGAAAAGTGTTTTTCTTTACATTGGATTTTACACTATCGTCAATAAGAGTTAACAATCCGCGATTATTCTGACTAACCTTATTATTTTGAATAAAATTATAATTTTCAGTTGTCGCTATCTCTCCCCAAACATAATCAACATCAACAAAGCATATCTCATCATAATCCAATGGCAGCCTAAGCTCTTTCTTCTTGACTGTACCATAATCAGAATATACTAGATTGACACCAGATTTTAAATCCTCTTTAAATTGTATAAACTCAGCCTGCTCACTCTGTATTCTTAACTTATTGAATGAGCTGTAGCCAAAAAGAAGGATTCCTCCCACTATAACTATTCCAAGTATTATAGTAAATATTTGACTATGCTGCGCTTTCTTAGATTTCATTAAAATCACCTTTTCTTCTTATTCTTTAAATTCTTTCTTAATTTGGATATTGATTCTTCCTTGCTCTTTTCTTGATTGAGTTCAGAAAGATCTTTTAAACCTGACTTGTGCTGCGATGTTATCTTATTCAGCCTATTAAATTCTCTTGACTTTTGTTTTTGTTTAACGCGCTGTCTGAACTTTTTCACTCTTGATTTTCTTTTTTCCTTATTTAAACTTTCGTAATCTTTTATTAAATCTTTCAGATTCTTGTCCTCTTTTTCAGAAGTAAGAGACTTTAACCTGTCAAAATCACTAGGTTTTAATGAGCTCAACGTATTGAAAGCTTGTTCTCTATCTCCGCTTACCCGCTTAAGCTCCGAAAAAACATCCTTTCCTTTGACTATTCTTTTTAGTTTGCTGAAGAAGGCAGGCTTTGGTTTTTTTGGCGGCTCTTCAGTTTTTTTCTTTGGCCTTTCTTTTTTCTGAACAACTTCTTTGAATATCTCTTCTGGCTTTTTTTCAGGTATTTCAGGTTTGAACTCAGGCTTTTCTTTTGGAGCCTGCTTTCCAAAATTTTCAAATATGCCTTTTCTTGAAGTTTCCCTTTTCTTTAATTTTTGCTGAAACCTTTTATATGCTTCAGAATCTTTAGATATTACAGGTATTGATTCAGGTCTTACTGGTCTTGCAAATCTTTGAGGTAAAGGCCTTCTTACTCCATCCACAGGTTTTCTTGATGAAACTTGCACAGAAGGTCTTGCTTTATATTCTTTATATCTTTTATAGCCTATATAACCTGCACCACTTAAACTTGATAATAATCCTAAAGTCAACAAAGTTATTCCTGCAACAGGCATAGGATGGCTCTCAGGATCAGTAGGGTCAAATCCCGCATTTACTTCTCTACCGTCATCATAACCATCATCATCAGTATCTTTGTTCTGAGGATCAAGATCTCCCACATATGTTCCAGATACAGACAATTCATATTCTTCTATATTGGTCAAACCATCTCCATCAAGATCATCATAAGGATCGCAATCTCCATTAGGACATTGCTTAGATTCCCAATCATCATCAATGCCGTCTTTGTCTCTATCATTTTCTTCTTCATTGAAATAAGGCTCTCTTCCCATCCTATACTCTTCTATATTGGTGTAGCCGTCTTCATCAGGATCTAAATCAGCATCATTCACATCTGGATCAAGCCCATACTCTTCTTCCCATTCATCATCCATTCCGTCGCAGTCAGAATCAAAAGTACAATCACCGAAACATCCTGTTGATACAAGAGGATCATAATCATCACAGTCAGGTCCATTTGTACAACCTAATCCAAATCCATCGCCGTCTGTATCCTGCATGCATCCTGTTGCGCAGTCAACATAGATGTTGGGATTTGTATCATCACAATCCCATCCATCCAAGCATCCGTGACCATATCCGTCTCCATCATTATCCTGTATGCAGCCGTTGGTACAATTGTCAAAAACATAAGGATCTACATCATTACAATCTTTACCTTTTGTGCATCCTATACCATAACCATCTCCATCACTATCCAAAAGACAACCATTAGCGCAGCCAGTATAGATTTCTGGATCCATATCATCGCAATCCATCCCTGCATCACAGCCTAATCCTCTACCGTCTCCATCTGTATCTTGCGTGCATCCATTTTCGCAATTATCGTAATATCTTATATCAGTATCATCACAGTCTAGTCCTGCGTCGCATCCAAGACCATAACCATCTCCATCAGTATCCTGAAGGCAGTTGCTTGTGCAGTTAGAGCTAGACTCTGGATCTGCGTCATCGCAATCTAGTCCTGCATCACATCCTAAACCATAACCATCTCCATCATTATCTTGTATACAGCCGTTTGTACAGCCTACATGTATATCTGGATCAGTATCGTCGCAATCTGGACCATTCGCACAGCTTATGCCATAGCCATCTCCGTCAGTGTCTTGTTTGCAGCCGTTAGGGCAAGCTTGGAATACATAAGGATCTTGATCATTACAATCAGGCCCATTCAAACATCCAACACCATGACCGTCTCCGTCTTCATCTATCAAACAGCCTTCTGGCGAGCACACATCTCCTATTCCATCTGCATTAGTGTCCTCTTGTTCTGGATTATATATAGTAGGACAATTATCAGAAAAATCCTGTATTCCGTCAAGATCAGCATCTTCTGCAATAGCTGAAAGATTGATGAACTTATATTCTTCAGCAGAGTTTCCTGCTTTATCTGACGCTTTCCAGCAAAGCCAAGTATTTTCTGATATAAGGAATGGGGTGTCATAAGAGCTACTGCTAGGATAACAGAAATCTTTTTCAAAACTTGTTCCATAGGATACAAAATCGCAACCGCTTGGTTGCTTGCCATCCTTACCTTCGATATCATTACATACAAGACTTGTATTCACTCCTCCTCTAGCTGGTTTAAGCAGCACATTAACAACAGGAGGCGTTTTTTCCCTGCATTTGTCATGAAACTCAGTCTGTGCTTCTACGCCGTCACTTATTTTTTCATCGCTCCACAATCCTGCGTTATTCTTTGCCTTAACTACAAAATAATATCTTTTTCCTATAGTTAAATTTAAGTCATTGCCTTCATCATCCTCATCAACCTCTGCTTCCTCTGATGTTGTGGATGTCCAATTCACTATCGATTTGCTGCTGCTTGTCTTTCCATCCCTTACTGAATACATATATTCTGCTATGCCTGATTGATTGTCTTCTGCATAGAATTCTGCTTCAAGCGCAAAATATTTTCCGTACAAGCAAGAAACGTTTTTGTCATCTATCTCAGCTACTACAGGCTTGGTATTATCTATAGTAAATTCAACAGTTTCATACTCAATAAGATTTTCCAACTTTTCATCTATGACTGCACTTGTTTCACATTTTACATAATATGTATAGGTGCCGTCGCTAAAGCTTCCTTGGTTTGGCAGCCTTTTTACATGCTCTTTTTTGTTCTCTGCTCCTGCACCAAAATCATAATAATATTCTCCTGAAGTAGTGCCATACTTGC
Source organism: uncultured Methanosarcinales archaeon (assembly GCA_964434475.1). Taxonomy (GTDB): domain Archaea; phylum Nanobdellota; class Nanobdellia; order Woesearchaeales; family CAYSVS01; genus CAYSVS01. The sequence goes on along the minus strand of CAYSVS010000006.1, from coordinate 16,583 downwards.
AAGTAGAATTCCTGTTTGTTGATAAATTAAGATATACACTGCTTTCAGTAGTAAATTCAACAGTATTGTCTGTAATTATCAATGGTGCATCAAGATCTACCTTTACATTGACGCTTTTCTTACTAGTCAATGTACCGCCTAAATTCTCGCACTGCACATAATAAGTATAGGTGTTATCATCTGCCATATTGTTTAATTTTACAGTATGTTGTTTTGTAAAAGCAGATATATTTTCTGTATCCCATCCTGGAAATTTATATTCCATATTATCATAATCAATATCAAATAAACTATACTTACATATAGAATCAACATCAGTCTCTGTAACCAAGTCAGTTTCAACAGGAATATCTACTATAGGATTTGGTTTAGCATAAATTTTATCTATAGAAGGCTTATCTGTATACAGATACAAAGGAAACGCTTTTGAGTTTATATAGCCATAAGTATCATTACAATGCACATATAAAACTGTATTTGAAGATAAACCAAATTCAGGCATTATATGTTCTGTGTTTCCAGTCTGATCAAAAAGCAAAGACAACTGAGTAAATGTTGAAGTTGGTCCTCCATATTTGCATACCGCTTCAACCTCTGTTTCTGCTATGATATCTATTACATCTTCTGTAGCATAGCCAAACCTGGGATTCACCAAAACAATATCAAGCGGAGTAAGTTCAATCTCAAAAATAAAAGATTGCGAAGGATTATCCAGAAGATCAGTTGCAGTAAAATTCAAAGTATAGTTTCCTATAGCCATTACACCTTCTGGCTTTATCCAATATAATGTTTTCTTATCATTTCTTAATATGACAATATCGTATGTAAATCCATTTTCATCATAAAGTGTTGCATCTGTTATCTTTGACGGCTCCTCAAAAGGCATAGAGATAGTAAATTGTCTGTTAGATGTCTTGAAATTTTTAGGGTTTGCAAAAACAAAAGAACATAGAACTATCAAAAACAGAATTAAAAAAATACACCTCTTTTTTTTTATTTTTAATCTCATTATTCATTGCAAATTATAAAATCCCAATCTCTGGCAGTATCTTTATTATTTTTTATATCAGTAAGCATATCAGTAAGATTATCATTAGATTCAAATTCGCATTGTTTTTCAGTCTCTAAAGATTGTGCAAGATTATCTAGCAAGGTTTGAAGTATCTGTTGAATATCTTCTGCTTTTTTACCCTCGTCTAACAATTCTTCGTACTTTGTCTGGGTTGCATCAACATCAAAATCATCTATCTTCGCTTCAAACAAGCAAGTATCATCTAAAGTTTTATCAATATTAAATATATATTCATATTTATACACATATCCTGATGCTGTTATAAGCTCTTCATTGTATTCCATCATAGCTTTTGAGCAATCTTCTGCTTGTTCTATAAAGCAGTCATAATCAGCGAGGCAATTAATAGCAGTCTTAGGAGCGCCTATCACTATCTCTTCTCCTCCCTCTACTTTTATCTCTTCAAAAGTTTCTGCTAATCCGCTTTTCTCCTCTTCTTTAGATACTAATTTCACCCTATCCTCTTTTAATCCTTCAAAAGAGCTATCTCGAGATATAAAACCCCTATCATAACTATAATCCCGTCCTGACTCTCCACCATAAGCTATTATCTTGTATAAGTTAATACCTTCGCATAATGCAACATTAGGCATCTCAAATGCGTATGCAGGAGTAAGCTCTTCTGTTATGTCTTTCATCCTAGGCAGGCCAACAGAGGATAAGCAAGCTGATTCAAACAACACCTTCTGCGGAGCAACAGTTGTATCTATATATCCTTCAAAATCATAACGTTCAGCATTTGTTGCCTGAGGCGGTCTAGGACTGAACACAGGATGAGGTGCGTCCGGGAAGAACGGCAAGTCCAAGAATTGGCTTGTTCCAGGTTCTCCTTCTTTGTCTATAGAAATAACTTCAATATAATAAGCTCCAGGTGCTAATCCGTCAGGGAAAGTCAATCTTATAGTATTATCAGAAATATATTGCTTGCTTATCTCAACATCATTCTCTTGATCTTTTGTCTTAAATATTATCTCTGTCGCTTCAAGATCATAGTCATCTGTCAATGTATAATATTCAAAATAAGTATGTGTTGCATTATATTTTTTACTTGCATCTGATTTAACTGCAGGGCTAAGTTCTTCAAACTTATCTTCCCACTTATTAGGTAATTCATCAGTATCCTCATCATCTATAGAGAATACTACATCCACATAATTGACAACTTCAGGCATTCCATTAGGAGTTATGTTTATATCTACAATAGGCCCTTTTGAGCTATAATTTACATCCACCATGGCAAATCCTGAGTTTTCATCCGAAACACCGTAAACAACAATCGTGTTTACTCCATTATCAAGAGCTAATGCTGTAAAATCAAATGAACCATCACTTAATGATTCTACTTCTAATTCTGTCCTATACTGGCTGTTTACATACAAAGATAATTCTGCACCTACAGGTGCAAATCCACTAACATTTATTAAAGGATGCTCAAACACTTCGTTCTCTTGCGGGTGAGTTATAGTTATATTCAAAGGCTCAAAGCACTCATCAACACAAGCGTATTGTCCTTTTCTTATGGTGTATTCGCACATCCAGAAAGGATTCCTTGTGCTGCTTGCTGTCTTTTCTCGCACATCCTCCAAGGATACTGTAAAGAACAATTGAGAGTTATTGTACAGTTGCATATTGTTTTCAGTCTTATCTAAGTCGTGTTTGCCGCTGCATACTGCTCGTTTATTATCGTTAGGATTAACCTCAACAGCATAGTTCTTTGTCTCTACAACATCGCCATACATATCATATACTGTAATTACGCAAGGTGTTGTTCCTGAAAATCCGTTATAGCTTTCAAACTCTACATTATATTCCAGATCATCAACTCCAGGAGTGAAATAATTTATATCATCTATGAATGACCAATCTCTGCCTGTTGTTGCTTTTGTTTCCTGGAAATCGAATGTCTCTGAATCTGTCTCAAAGTTTCCTGCACCATCATATACATCAACTTCCATAGTATATTGGCCATAATCTAAATTAGCGTCAGTATAATCCCAAATACAAGATTGCACATGATTCTTTTCCGAAACTAAAGTTGTGCCTTGTTTTAGCCTAAAATTGCAATAATATATTCCAGAAGGTTCTTCTCCACTTCCTGCTCTGTCTTCAGCAGTCACTGTGGTTAGCACACCATCTGAGTTTGGCTTAATATTTATTTCATTTATTCTAGGTTTCACACTTTCTAATACAATTATAGCTATATTCTTGATATCTTCTGGAGAAGTTCCGATTTTTCCTCCTACAGCCAAGTTTTTCACGCCTACATTTACGCCAGTATTGAAATCAAAAGTGCTTGATAAGGAAGTTTTTTGATATATAGGTGCTAATTCTAATCCTGAACTAGTATCGCTGACAAATAAGTCAGATTGATATGTTAATTCGCTTATTAAAGAGCCATAATTATCATTATTGATAATATTGCTCAAAGGATTAGACTCTCTTCCTATGTAGAATACGAAACCGTGATCTTTTGTTGATGTTAACTGTATCTTAGTTGTATGACCTTTCTTGATATAATTAGTATATCTTACATTTATGTTTCCTTCGGAACCGCCACTAATAGTTGTTGAACCGCTTAATCTGTTTACATCATAAGTCCACACTCCATTAGGTAAATGGTGACCAGCCATACCTGTATCAGGACAATGATCTTCAGATGAACAGTCAGAATCTAAGCAATCTTTTTTACCATCGCCATCATTATCCTTGCCATCATTGCAATCTGTTTCAGTAGCTTGATATTTACAAGAGCCAGATACGCATACGCCATAATAATCTCCTGATGCAGAATAACAAGGGTTGCCGTTGCAATCAGTATCAGCGCAATCAACATCATTATCTTGACTAATATCATCATTTTCTAAATTAGCGCAGCTGTCTAAAGTTAAGTTCTCAGCTATAGGATTAGGATAACACATTCCTGTGACACAATCAGGATCCTCTTCATCTGTCTTGCCATCTCCATCATTATCAAATCCATCATCACAAGTTAATTCTTTGCCAAACTCGCATTTATGTGTCTCGTCATCAGGATCTATTGTTCCATTACAATCTAAATCAAGGCAATCAATTCCAGCATAATCATCTGTATTCAAAATATAATTAGTTGTTCCCCACACATAAGCATCTAAATCATTATCTATTGAGTCAAAGCATTGAGCAGGTGCATCTGTTCCGTCTGCTAATTTATTCTCAGCAACAGGACATGCAGCATTTCCTGCGCAATCATAATCCCTGCAATCTTTACCATTATTAGGTCCTGAAGATGAAGAAGTATCTCTTGAATTCAAGCCATCATCAAAATCATTATCTATGTCATCATTGCAGTTCAATTCTTTTGAAGGACACGGATTATTTATTGGATCGTCTGTTTCTCCGCCTTTTCTCCAGCAATCAGTATCATAGCAGTCTGAAAAATCCAAATTAAATTTGTTTGTATTTGCACTTCCTGCGCCATTATCAGCATCATTATTGAAATTATCCCTGCAACTTAAAGGATATCCTGCAAATTCATTACCAAAATGACATATATTTGCAGTGTTGTCAGGATCTCCTTGTTCAGTATCGCAATCCACATCCAAACAATCAATCATGCTTGTTCCACCAGGTGTTGTCTGCAAAGAAGTTGTTTCTTCAACACCATAGCTTCCAAAATCAAAGTCATCATTTACATTGTTCATACAATTTAATTCAAAAGACGGACACTCGTCATCGTTTGCATAACAATCATTATCATAGCAATCATAGAATCTTCCTTCTCCTGCATTTACAGATGTTATTCCATCGCTGTCTTTATTGTTTTTAATAAGATTAGCATAGCTTGAAGACTTTAGCCTTTGCGGATCGTCCATATCATTGTCAAATCCATCGTCGCAGCTCAATTCTGTCTGATATTCGCATTTCTTATTTGTATCAACGAGCTTATTATCGCAAGCACTATCTCTGCAGTCTGCTTTATCTCCGCCTGAAATACCTATATAATTAAAGTTCAAAGGTGTGTTTAAGTCATTATCAACGCCATCATTACAATAAGGATAGAATCCATTTACTACAACATCTTCTCCTTCTTCTATGACTCTCGCAGATGCTTTTTGGTTTTTATCAACAACTTCTGAGAATTCTAATTCTGAAATAATATTTTTCTGATCTTTTGCTCTTGTTACTAACAAAGGATATTCCTTTAAACCCAAAGGACTATTGTCTAACATAACTGAAACAACAGATTTTTGTGAAATATCTCCACAGGTTAATGAAACAGCCCCGTCTCCTGCGTTAGAACTTAAAACATTATTGCAATTAAAAAAGTTGAATGAATCAGAATTAAAATTATTTTCTGGATTTTGTATCTGATAGTTATGCGCTGAGTCTGTATTTGCTATTTCAAATCTTACTTTTAGCAATCCGTTCCTATCTGCATATTTGTTATAATAAGCTCTTAAGTTTAATGCAGAAATTTCAACCATACAAAATTGATCATTATAGCAAGGATCATCAAGCACAACAGATTGCTCTACATCTTGCTTATTTCTATGTAAATAATATATTGATGCACATCTTATATTAGGGCTAGAGTCAGGGCAGATTGGCAGATTATCTCCTGCAGCGTCTGAATTTCTAAAAGAATATACACTTAATCCATCTAAATCATGTACGCAATTAAGTTCATTAAAGAAATATCCTGCAAAAGATTGGCATTGTACAGCTTTGCTGTAATCCTTATCAGATTCCAAACCCATTGTAAAATCATCATTATGCAGATGCATTACAACTCTTTCTTTATCAACATCGCCATAACTTAGATAACCCCAATAAGATCCATCCTCCTTCTCGTTTGTATCTGTTATATCATAACTAAGCTTATAATTGCCTTCATTGTCTAATTCTTCAACATCACAATTTCCTGAATTAAAATTGCTGTCCAATTCTGATAAATCACAAGTTATGGTGTCCTTTAACCCAGGATCCATCCTTAATATGAATTCAATCGTGTCTCCATTTCTATAGAACAATTTATTCTGCTTAGGATGCACTAAATAAAAATTATGATTTTCTTGAGCAGACATATCAAAGAAATTCACACAATCTGCATATATACTATAGTCAGAATCTATATAATCAGGATGTTCTATATATAAGTAAGGAGGCGCATCCTGCAGATTGTCCTTTACTTGTATATTCAAATGAGATATGTCCAGCTCATCGCTTTCTCCTTCTACAGTTATATTGTGGTTTTCATTAAGTGTAATATATGATTGCTCTTGAGGCGTTGTGCCTTGCTTAACAATCGCAACATCACAAACAACAGGATCATCTGATTCAATAAAATATTGAGGCGTTGTATCCATTGTTGCGTTTGCCATGACTATATTAATTACTGGAGGAGTATTGTCAAAATAAAATACTGGAACTAAAATTGCTGTGTTGCTCCATCCTTCTTCTGTCTCTTTTTTAGCTTCTATAGTAAATGTATATTCTCCTGATTTAGTGAATAAAGTATTATCAAGATATGTTGTGTATTTTGCATAATAATTATCTCTTAATAATTTATTAGATATTTCATAATCAATATCAAGATTCTCTATCTTTACTCTCCCTTTTGTTGCAGAGAATATATCTAATGTTATTTCGCAATAACCTAATGCATCTTCTTCACAATCATCCAAAGCATCTGCAAGATCAGATGTAAATTGTATGGTTTCAGTAGCATCCAAAGCGCCACCAGGACTCCAAACCAAAGTATCATCCACCCTTAGTTCGACATCACTAGGAAAAGATCCTTCATGTATAAGGCCAGTAAGCTTCACTTGTGCGTTGATAAGATTTACTATCTCTTTATGTGCTTTAAAACCGACTATATTTGAACCAGAATCATCATAAACAAAAATAACTGGCTCTTGCGCCTCAAAACTATTAACAGATAATGTTGAAGTGCCATCTAAAGGCAGATTAAAATCTTGCTTTACCAAAGGCAACACTATATTTACTTCCTGTCCATCTGGATCTGATAAAGATATGCTTTCTATTTCAACATCCTTTCCTATGTCTTGCATAAAAGATATATTCATTTCAGGATTATCATTATCAGTATATGGCACTTGACTGAACAAAAATGCATCCTCTATCTCAAGAAAAGGTTCATGAGGCACATTGCCGTCTATCTCAAACCATGATAAATTAATGCCTTCTCCTCCAACAAGATCTTTTGCAGTTAATTTCAATTCATATCTTCCATTTGTTAATTCAGGCGAAGGGCTATATGTAAACAACATATTAGTATCTCCATCTTCTGAATCATCATTATCATTATTCTCGCAGTCTATTTCTGGACTTGCGCAAGTGTATGAAAAAGTCTCAACAATAGGAGGCACCAGATAGGTTGTCTTTTTTACAGTCAAATTTACTGAGCTAACATCCAATCCCGAATTATCCTCTATCTCACCAATTACGTATATTCCTGAACCAGACGCATAAGATGTTGGCATAGGCTCTATTATCCTTACTTCAGGAGGATAAGGATCAGATATTACTTTAAAAGGGCTTTGTATATGCGCTTCGCCCTCATTACCGTATTCATCTATAGCAACTGCATAAACCCAATTATTACCAGATATCAAAGGCAAATCTACACTAAACCAACCTTGTTTTGCAAATTTATCATGTATTTTTATATCTGCGAATGCAGGAATATCTACATTTAACTTAGGCGTAAATGTTAGTCTTATCTTATTGCCTTCTGTCTTTGCATCAGTTATCTTATAATATGTCTTGTTTGCAAGCATAGCGCTTGACTGCTGATAAAATTCTATATATTTACCTGTAAGGTCAGATATTTTCACTAGCAATGGTAGCGAGCTTTCTGCAGGATCCACAATTAAGGAATTTGTTCCTGCAATTACAGAAGTTTCAAACATAGAGACTGTAAAAAAACTTGATTCCTCTAAAGAGGTTGTTTCTACATACGTCCAATCAGTTGTTCCAATATTAGCTCTTGCTTCTGTCCTGTCTTCAAAACTTTTATTGGTTACATAAACTCTGATTGTTTCTTCTGATGCTCCATCTGCTGCCAATCCATTAATTTTCAATACGCTGCTAGGTTCATTATGTACCTTCTGAGGATAAGCTTCCCAATTAGGAACATATATTTTAGGATAATCTGGACCTTTAGTATCTAAAGTGAAGAAAGGATTATCTATTATGCTAAGTTCTGTTGTCTCAACTTCCTGAAGATCAAAAGCAGATAATTGCCACCTAGTGTTGTTCGCTATACCCTCTATATTCTTGAAAGAATTTGTTTCTGGAATATCTATAAATCCTTCATATAATTTATTATTTCCATCTACTGGAGTCATTATCACATCAGCTCTTGCGCCGTTGCTAACTTGATAGCTTAATGACAAAGTTTCAGGAACTAATTCTTCTGTAGAAGTTAATCTCACACTAAAACCATCAAACCGAGTCACATAATAATTTTCTGCATTTGTAGAATCAAATATTTTTATAGATATGTTTGAAGGAGTATTATCAACATATATGTTTTCACATACTGGTTCTACGCTGTTTCCACCTTTATCTACAGCATAGTAGCATATCTTCTGCATACTTGGTTCAGAAACAGAAGGTACATTAACATATCCTCCTTCCACCTCTGTGAAATCATTGCAGTTTGGCAGATCAGCAGCAGTTATACAATAGTATATATTGGCACAGCCAAATGGCTCTCCATTAAGCTTGCCTCCACTATCAGGCAGTCTTTCATCATAGCATTTTAACGCAAAGTCATGGGTTAACTGCCATTGCTGTAATTCATGCAAATTATCTGTTCCTTTTTCAACTACCTTAATTTCAGGAGCTAATTTATCTATGGTGAATATCAAATCTTGATAATTATTCTTTGCTCCTGATTTGCATACTATCTTTAATTCGTGCAATTCGTTTGCAGCGAATTGTTTGGATTTTGTATGTTTATATCCTTTTATCAAATTATCGTTAGGCGCAGGAAAATATTCAGCAGCATTCTGCATATAATTTTCTGCAAGCAGGGCATCATAACTTGTAACTTCTGAGTTCAAAGTATAGCCGCATTCTGCATTTGTAGGAGTTAAAACACTAAAAGTAACATCAGTATAGTTTATTGTTCCAGAAGGTTGAGGATCAGTTATTGATTTGTCTGCATCGACGAGTATAGGATACATAGTATTGTTCACATTGCCTGCTAGATCCCTGCAGCTAACATTATACAGATAATAACCATCACTTAATCCATGATAAAATCTTTTCCATTCCTTAGTATATTCCTGCACAAGAGGATTTTTTTTACTAAGATCCAAAGCACCTACTAATTTCAAAAGCTCAGCGTTACAAGATGCTTTTTCATTATTTACTGTACCTGTTATTGTCAAGTTTGTTGCCCATTCATCATGATCCTCAAATTCCTCAACAACATAAGGCACTTCTTCTACACTAATATTATATGATGGAGGCAAAGGATCTATCTCGATAGTGAAGTTCTTGATAGGATATTCTATATTGTTTGAACCATCTTTGCTGTAAAAGAAAACAGTATAATTCTTTGACTGTGTTGTATCAACATAATCTCCGAATTCATAATCTATAGTGTAATCTACTTCATCTTTAGGATATACAAATCCTTCCTCAGGATTTATTGCATAATAAGAAGTGAAACCTCCTACGCTTGTTTTATAATAATCACTTACAAATATTGTAATATTAGCTATGTCTGAACAATATTCGCCATAGCATCCAAGCAATGGCTGATCAACATAAGATACAGGAGCTTGCATATCCTTTTGGCAATCAACATCATCAAGATTACAGTCAAGATTGTTTTGGTGAATCTGCCTGTCAAAATCTGCATCCTTATAGCACATTTCATTATTAGGTTGAGGGTCATCAAAATCATCATAATTTCTGTTGAATCCTAAATAAGGTGTTCCCCAAGTGCATACTCCAAACCCTAAATAATCATCGCTGTTTTGCGTGATTTCATTTGTTCCTGAAGATATAAACTCATCATCCAATAAAGTTGTTGGGTCTTCCCATATTGCATCTAGTTCTACATGCAAATCATTAGAGCCTACGCAATCCTCTACAGTATCGTACATCTCGCAGCTCATCTCAGATTTATGGGTGCATAAGTATTCACCAGCATTTTCGCCAGTTCTTTTATAATCATAATAACAGCTTCCATACAACCCGCATCTTGTCTTATCGCACATGCCATATATCTCATTATGAAAATTGCTATCGCATAAACTGCAATCCTGCATTGTTTCATTTATCTCTCTGCATATTCCGCTGCCTATCTCATTATATCTTGGATCTGGCTCCCAAGTGCAGTTTCTTGGCAAACATTTGTTGTTAAAGCTTCCATCTTCATCGCTTCCTTCTGCAATAAGATTTGGCATACCTTGACATGCTGACTGACTTTTGTAATCATAGCAGGTCATTATATCTGCGCATTCATCATATGCATCAACAGAAGTATCAGTATAATCTAAGAAACATAAAGGTATTTCCTCGCACTGTTTCTGTAATTGTCCGCCAAATTGGTCTTCCCAGCCAACTGTTCCTATATGTGAAAAAACACCAAAGGGCAATCCGCATTCATCACAATAGCTCTGATATACACAAGATGCTTCTTCATCAATAGGCCCGTAGCAATACTCTCTGTCTCCCTGACAAGCTCTAACTTGTTTTGCTTTATTAGGGCCTTCTGAATCTGAGTTGGTTGTACATCTATATATAGTCTTATCATTAAAGCAATATTCTCCTTTTTGGTCAAGGCAAGGGTCATTGAAAGGCCCTACACATTTTGTTTCGCTGGATTTTTGTACCAATTGGTTGTTTTCTGCATCTGCAAAATGCGAGACAACCTTATAGCAATATCTTACTCCTTCCCTTACATCAGTATCTAGATATGCACTAGTATCATCTTCAACAACATTAACGTAATTTTCATCGCAAGTGCTTACACCAGGAGAATTTTCGCATTTATATAGTGTAACTTTTTCAGGATTGCAGTGTGATGTCCAAGACAAGCCCAATTTTCTTTCTCCTTCGTATATATTGATTTCATTAAGTTCTGGCGCAACCTTATCTGTGTTGCACTCTGCTTTCTTAAGCTCGATCTGCAAAGCTTGTGTCGAAAGATCGTTATCAACATAATGATAAACAGTATTTGCAACATAATCTTGAGCAGTAACTGCAATCTGATGCATTCCTTGAAAAACAAAATCTGCGATATTGCCTGAAGGATTTGTATTTCCAATTATTTCTCCGTCTATCCTTACTTGTGCTCCTTGAATTATATCTTTAGTATTTTCTTCAACAATATGTAGATTTAAAGGATATGTTGGCTTGGGTTCCATATCCAAATATATCAATGGTTGATTATCTTCAGCAGTAAGTTCAACAGGATAATCTTCTAAAGGAAGATAATTGGGATGTGTTGCATCAGCAGTATAGCTTCCTAAATCTATACCTATCAAATAAAATCCTCCTTGAGCGTTTGTTATTATCTCATTATCTCCTATTACTACTTTTGCTCCAGCTATAGGGTCTGAAGTGTCCTGTGCATACACAAATCCACTTATTGTGTTTGCTGTAACCTCTTCGCACTTTCCTTCAATAGTGCATTGTTTGCTCGGATTAGCTACATCGCATTGCATACCTAAACAATCTATGCTGCCGCAAGTTCCGCAAAAATCTTCAGGGCATTCGCCGCAAGAATCAAATACACCGTCATCATCACAGTCAAACTTCTCAGCAGCTAAACAACATATATCATAATTTATTCCGTCAGAATTACTGTCAACTGCTAATAATTCAGTACAATAATTTGAGCCTTGACAAAATTGAGCATTACAATCAGGATCCTGGCAGTCATACAAACCATCTCCGTCATTATCAACATTATCTGAACAATTTGTTTCTGTTTCTTCGCAATTACAATCAGGATCTCCTCCTTCAGCTCCTCCAACACAATCTATCTTTCCATCGCAGTCATTGTCTAATCCATCAGAACATCCTCCTGCTACAACATTTTCTGTTGGTCCGTATTCCTCTAATATAAGAAGCACGTTCTGGCCTAATCCTGGGTTGCAGTCAGTATCGCAGTTATCAAACGCTCCATCATTATCATCATCTATAGAGTTACCACAAGGATTTATTACATTAACTTCATCTTCAGGAACACATTCAAGATTGTCCTGAAAATCAACTTTTCCGTCGCAGTCATTATCTTTATTATCATTGCATAGACCTACTTCATTAGCAGTCATATCATATAAAGCTGTTTGGATAGGATTAGCTCCTTCATAATCATAGTTTAGCTCTGACCAGCAGCCTTTATCGCATTCATCTACATAATTATCCCTGTCATTATCTATCCCGTCATAGCACAGATCACCTGCTTCAGGTTCATCTAGAGGCGGTTGAGTAATATCATAAGCTATACAAGTGCAGCTTATATCTCCATATCCAGGCGGCGCGCAATACATATCTATAGTTCCATATAAGTCAGGATATTCCTCTGCGCAATCGTCATCGTTCCTATCGCATTCTTCACCTGAATCTATTTCTCCATTACCGCAGATATTATCTAAAGGAGTAAGATCAAAATCCTTGTTGGTGGTTTTTGTTATAAGAACATTGCTGAATTCTCCTACAAAACCTATTGCACTTACTTGTACCTCATAAGTTCCTTCTGTCAATCCAGATATACTATATGATCCGTCTTCATCTGTTTTCGCAACTTTACCTTGCACACTTACAGATGCGTCGAAGATTACTGGTCCGTCGTCGCTTCTTACTGTGCCCTCTATAAAACCATCTGCTTCTTCAGGAGCGCAATCATCAAAACAAGCTTCTGAATTATCATAAACAGTTCCGCCTTCAAAAGTTAAACAGCAATACGGATTATTATAATCTACAATCTCATTGCCGCATACACACTGTTCTCCTTGGTCCAAATTGTTTGTTGTACAATCTGTCTCAAGACAATCAGACAATCCAGAACAGGTTGCTTGGCAAGTAGATAAATCATAAATATTTGAATGAAAAGTACCTGAATCGCACCCTACCTGTTCTGTGGTTATAGTACCAGTATTACCTATACAACAGCAAGCTTCTTGGTGTGATGCACAATTAGGATCATCATGGAAATTTCCGTCAACCACACATTCATCTTCAGTAGCATAGTCGTCTCCAGGAACTTCAAAATAACCTAGGATTGTTTCGCAACATCCTACCTCTCCATCAGCAAATATTTGACTCGCAAAAATAGTAAGAACTAAACAAAGTACTACAACAACTACTAATAAACCTCTTTTTTTCAACAAAACCCCTCTATTTCTATGTAATCAATATTATATAATTAATATTAATTAATAAATACAGTATTTATAAACTTTTCGATTGGAATTTAGAAAAATTAAGAAGTAATACATACTCCTCCTTGACATACTCCTCCACTGCAAGGAGTACCATCTTGTTTTGGCGTTGTAACACAAGAATTTGAACTGCTGCAGGAAGTCTGCTTACAAGGATCAGTAGTCAATTCGCAATATATGCTTGGATCTTCTCCAGCTTTACAATCTCTCCAGTTTGTTCCGACGCAAACATCCAATCCAGAGTATCTTCCAGAATATCCCGAATTTCCGTTTGCAATGCAGTTACCATCTTTATCTACGCAAGCATCTGTCGCTGAACAGCAAGCACTTTTTCCGTTATTACTCGTCTTCCAATGCTCTGCCACGTCATCTCCGCAACAATTATTTGAAAGGGCATTAGAATCATAATGGTAATTTGAAACTTGAGCCCATAATCGACAAGCTGTCGCATCTTGGTTAGTTGTCTTAAAATCACAATTATTTTTACACAATCCTTTTGATGAACCAGATGTTGTTTTAGCGTTTGTAGTGGTCAAATCATCATCAATAATATCGTCACAAATATCATCGCCGTAAGCACAAAAACAATCAGTCGCATAGCTGCATGCTCCTGCTCCGTCGCATTTTGCTAAGCAGTTAAAAACTCCAGCGGTGTTGTATTTTCCTTTTCCTTCTCCTGCTGATTTTTTCAGATTGTTATTACAATATCCATCATAATCTGGATTTTCAGGAAAAAAATTATACTCAAAGGATTCTCCAAATTTATAATTAACACAACCAGGATTATTATTTTTCAAAGTACAAGCGCCTAAATTTTGTGCAGGTCCTTGACAACGTTCATCATCATCCGGACTTGTCTTATCTCCGCAATCAATACTTGTAGTATATATATCCGAAACCTCTCCCCCGCAAACATTTCCTCTTTCTCCGTCGCAGTATTGGGCATAAGTTCTATAATATATATCATTGGCGTAATCTGAATTAACATCAGTTATTGTTACACCTACTCCGCTCGGACTAACGTCTGCATCACTCAAATCACCATTATCATCAGAAACCATCGCTAAGTTAGCAGGATATACTTCTCTTCCAAACGGACTACACGTATATCCTTCTTTGGAATAACATACCTTACTTTTTTCAGCAAACTCTCCGCCACCATTCTCTCCCTCGAAAGGATTGCAGCAGGTATGATTTCCCATGAATTCTTCATAATTATCGCCTGTTAATATATTGTAAGGGTAAGAAGGCACAGTAGATTCATGCGCCAAACATTCATATACTCTAACATTCTCAACCTCGAAATAACCAGAATCAAAACTACTTCCAGCGTCAATCTCCAAAGACAAATCATACTCATCATACTTTTCTCCACTAACTTCGTTCAAGAAAGGCTGCTGCGATTTTATTTTATTTATGTCAGCATTCTGAGGCAATACTACCATCTCCTGACCCAATATCTTCCAATCTGTTTCATCATTTTTTATCAACCATTCATATGTGGGATCTCCTATAGACATATACACAACACTATCCCTTCCATCGAGTATATACGGATCTTCTATTGAAGCAGTATAATTATTAGTTATATCATCATAAATGCTATGTACAACAGCTTTTATCTCAGGCACTGCCCATATCAATATGCTTATGACTTGCCAATCCTTTAGCTTGCCTTCATCATAAACAGTCAATGTAACATTATGAGGACCTATATCAGTTTCATTTGTAGAAACCATAGAAGCGCCTGTTTCAGAATCAATATTAGATGTCCATTCTCTTGGATCTATCGTATCATCTACATATACACAATCCCAAAGATTTTCATTGCAATTATCACTCAAACTAACATCCCATGTTTCCTCTTGCGTCTCTTTCCAACCAGTATATGCAAAATCTATTTTATCTTCATCAGGATCAAAAGCTTTTGGTTCTATCTTAACTATATTGCCTTGTAATGTAACAATATCAAAACCCATATTATACCAATCTCCTCCTGTGCTTACTTCCTGTATAAGATCAAGATAAGGATGTCTGTTTTTGATAGCAAACCTGAACATATACGGCTGGCCGTGAAGTAATGATAGCTCATCTTCTATAGTGATCAAATCATCGTGCTTGCCAAAGTTATCTCCACAGTTCACACAAGGAGGTTCTTCTGACTTTGTAACTTTTAACTTATTGTCCCATAAATTTACTCCTGATTCTGTCCTTACTTTCTCGTAATCTTCGGAGATGTTGAATTCAGCATCTCTTATGTCATGTCTTATTAAATTTAAAGCGTATTCTAAAATTTTCTTTAGCCTTATCTCTTGCTTAGTAGAATATTCAAAAATTCTTGTTGATGGTGGCTGATGCCCTAGCTGCAGTTCAAGAGGATATTTGACAACTACAGAAAAATCATCCATTCCATATGTGATATTAGAGGATATATTGCCTATAGATTTAACATCATATCCAAACTTTTCTTTTATCAAAGAAAAGTTTATGCATTCTTTTGTCCTATTCTCTATATATCTGTTAAGTATATCTTGCTCAGTCAAAGATTTAGAATAAGATAATAGATCGCAAGATGGAGCTGTTGTTGAAGTTACAGTATTAGGACCATATAGATCGCAAACATAAGGAAATGTTTCTGTAGTTCCCAACAATATCTTTTTCTTAAAATTATCTTGATAACTCAAGAGATCCTCATATTGTCTTATGGATGTATCGCTATAATATCCATATTTAGGATCTGGCTGCTCGTATAAGCCGTTTATACCGTAATTTATCCTGCCGTCATAAGGCAGATAATCTATTCCGTCAGGAAAATAATCGTGTCCAAAAACACCAGAATAGTCTTTTAGTCCGTTTTCAGGCAATCCCAAAGCTTGGTTTGAATATATCATGCCTCCTTGCTGACCCAGTAATCCTATGCCTTCCTTTACAGAATTTTCCAAACATATTCCTACATAATATTCTATAGTATTGGTTGACAAAATATCATTAGACATCTGGTTTACTTTATCCTTTATCCTGCCTTTTGCAAACGTGCTTGTTATGACAAATACAAAACTAAAAACAGCTAGAACTATGATACCTATCAGCATAAAGCCAGT